>CAYWMO010000001.1:0-16306 GCA_964459625.1 uncultured Gammaproteobacteria bacterium
GTTCATAAGGTTTTGGCGGAGGAAACACCGTTCCTCCGGCACCCATTCTGTGTTCAGAAAGAGGAATCTCGGCTTCGGGTTCAGGCATAAGATGATCTGTAAAAACTTCTCTGGGTTTTGCTCCGTCAGCTGGACCTACTATACCAGCTTCTTCCATCTCGTCAAGCAAACGAGCGGCGCGAGCATAACCGACTTTTAATCTTCTTTGCAGTAGAGAAGCGCTGGCTTTGCCTGATTCCACCACTATGGCTCGAGCTTCATTAAACAAATCATCACGATCATCAGTTCCATTACCAAACATGGAAGAAGTTCCGCCTATATTTCCGGTTTTGGCCGTAATACTTTCATCATATTGGGGTGCGGTGTCTGTTTTTATATGTTCTACCACTCTTTTCATTTCTTCTTCGGAAACAAAAGCGCCTTGAATACGTAGTGGTTTGGAAAGTTCGGCGGTTAAGAAAAGCATGTCGCCGCGACCAAGCAATTTTTCCGCTCCAGGAGAATCCAAGATAGTACGAGAATCAATGGAGGATGCTACGGAAAAAGCGATACGCGCCGGTATATTGGCTTTCATCAAACCAGTAATAACATCTACGGACGGTCTCTGGGTTGCCACCACCAAATGTATACCCACGGCGCGAGCCATTTGTGCAATACGAATAATACCGGCTTCAACTTCGGAAGCGGCCATAGCCATCAAATCCGCCAATTCATCAACCACAAAAACGATATACGGCATTTTTTCTTTATGAGTATTGTTATAAGAAGTAATATCGCGATTCCCGGCTGCGGCCAAAGCGTCAAATCGTCTTTCCATTTCGCCGATAGTCCATTTAAGAGCAGCTACTGTTTTGGCCGGATCGGTAATGACCGGAGTTAACAAATGAGGTATACCGTTGTAAAGAGTCAGCTCCACGCGTTTCGGATCAACCATAATAAAGCGTAAAGTTTCCGGAGAATTTTGATAAAGTAAACTCAAAATCAAAGTATTGACACAAACTGTTTTTCCCGAGCCGGTAGTTCCGGCGATAAGTAAATGAGGCATTTTTGGCAGATCGGCAAACCAAACTTTTCCACCCACATCTTTTCCTAAAGCGAACATCATGTTATGTTTTCGAGTTTTGTATTCGGAGGATTCCAGTATTTCACGCAAAGACACCATGGCAACTTTTTGATTGGGTACTTCGATACCGACTAGAGCTTTACCGGGAATCGGGGCCTCTATCCTTATCGGATGCGCAGCCAAAGAAAGAGAAAGGTCGTTGCTCAAAGTGGTGATACGAGAAAGCTTGATGCCTTTGGCCGGTTTGAGTGAATATTGAGTTACGGTCGGACCTACTCTTACTTCACCCATCTCCACTTCAATGCCGAAATTAAAAAAAGTATCTTTGATGATTTCCGCATTGCTTTTGATATCGCCGGAAGTCGGTTTACTTTTATTGTTATAAAGTAAATCTACACTCGGTAATTTATAATTAGCGGAAGGTTTACTTAAAATTATTTCCGGTTTTGGTTCGGAAATTTCCGGTTTTTTTGTTTTTTCTTCTTCATCATCTTCGGAAGAAACTGTTTTTCTTTCAAAAATTCTTTTTTCTTTATTTTTTATTTCTTCTTCCACCGCTTCTTCAAAACTTTTATCTTCTTCAGCTTCTTCGTCTTCTTCCTCCGAATCAAATTTTGCATGAGCTCCTTTGATACTGAATTTGATCTGTTCTTGTTTTGATTTTTTTACGAACAGCGAGAGTATCCAGCCGATAAGTTTGTGTCCGAATAGTACCAAATCGGCGAGCGTAGTATTTAATATAAAAATTAAAGAAACTACAAATATCGCCAAGAGAATTACAAACCCTCCCCAATATCCAACATAAGAACCGAGTAGCCAAGCCAACCAAAATCCATAAAGTCCTCCGCCATATCCTTGCATGGCGGAATCAAACATTATTTCCGGAGAGAGCTGTAAATGAACAAAAGAATTTATAGATAGAAAAAACAACAAGGCTCCCAGAATCTTTGGCCACTTGAAGTCGTTGTCAAAATTTTTGGCAAGTAAAATACCAATAAAAAGCAAAACCAGAGGAAATAAATATTTAATATATCCAAAACCGATAGCTAATAAAGAATCTAAAAAATTACCGGCTACTCCGGCTAAACCGAAAAAGCTCAAAATAGAAATCGCGGCCAAAGCAAATAAAAACAGAGCCAACAAACCGCGGCTGATTTCAGGATTAAAATCAAATTCTTCTTGTGGCCTGAGACGTTTTTTGACCATAAAATTCTTTGGTTATTATAACATAAAAAAAACTCCCCTAAAAGGGGATAAATAATATAGTTTAAAATTTTTTTATCTTTGCTAAGCTGCGAGACAAGATGCATGTTTTAACTTACGGGTCACTGCTTTAAAACATCCCCAGAACAAAATATAAAAATAATTGTTGTGGGGAGGAGAGAGATTTGTTTCAAAGTATTAGATCCGGTTGAGACATCAGCTTGTCCGCAGCTTATCAAAGACAAAATCGGAAAAAGATTATTGAATATTTTAGAAGTAGGGATGATTTATGTCAATTATCATTGGGGATAAGATGTTTTTTTGTTTTAATTTAGCCAAAAATTAATTGACAAATTAAAAAAGTTTGTTTTTTGGCTAAAATAAGCAAAAAATATAAAAAAGTAGTATTTTTTATTTTAATTTAGCCAAAAAAATAAACAAATAAAAGAAAAACTTCTGTCCACAAGGCACAAAAGCAAAAACTTTTTGTACCCTGTGGATAAGCTGTGTATAAATAACCGTTTTTTGTATAAATTAACAGTAATTTCTTGAATTCTTGACAAACAAATAAAATTCACTTTTCGCTTGACAAAAACACTTTTTTACTTTATAATGACTCCATCAAGTTATCATCTTTTTATTTTTGGCTAATTTTAGCCAAAAGAGTGTGGCTAAATTTTATTTTAAAATTTAAGCTGCGCGCAAGGTAAAAAAATATTTCATGTTAACCTTGCTTTTCGCTGAAAAATAAGAAAAAAGTTTCAAACCCATAGCAAAAGGGCTGTTTTTTGTTGTCTGAAAGTTGATTTTTAAAAAAATAACTAATTTAAAATAAATAATAATTAAAATTTTTATAAAAAACTTTTATGCCTATCTATAAAAGAAACTACAAGATCGATCCGGAGCGCAAATATTTGACTTCCAGCCGTGACGCGGTTCCGTTTCCGGATTTGATAGAGGTACAGAAAAATTCTTATGATTGGTTTTTGAAATTCGGCATCAAAGAACTTTTTGAAGAAGTTTCTCCGATTACTGATTTTTCAGATCGCAATTTGGAATTGTATTTTGAAGATTATTATTTGGATGAACCGAAATTTGATGAAATGACATGTCGTGACAGAGATATGACTTACGAAGCTCCTCTTCGCGTGCAAGTAAGATTGACCAACAAGACCACCAATGTCAGCAAAACCCAAGAAATTTATTTAGGAGATTTTCCGGTAATGACCAACCGAGGAACTTTTGTTGTCAACGGTATTGAAAGAGTCGTGGTGTCTCAACTTATCAGAAGCGCCGGTGTTTATTTTTCCGCTGAGAATGTTCGCGGTCGTCGTTATTATGGAGCCAAAATTATTCCGAATCGCGGAGCTTGGCTTGAAATTGAAACTGACCAAAATAATGTTTTGTGGGTTAAAATAGATCGTAAAAGAAAAGTTGCTGTAACTTCTTTGTTACGTGCTTTTGGTTATGAAACCGACGAACAAATCATTGAGCTTTTTAAAGATGTCAACATTCATCCAAATATCAATTTTGTTGAAAACACTTTGAAAAAAGATTTGGCTCACAATGCAGATGAAGGTCTTATTGAAGTTTATAAAAAAATTCGTCCCGGAGATTTGGCTACCGCTGACAACGCTAAAAGTTTGATTCACGCCATGTTTTTTAATTTTGATCGTTATGATTTATCTCCGGTTGGTGTTTATAAATTTGACACCAAGTTTGATTTAAATTTGGATTATGAAGATTATGGTAAAAAAGAAAATAGAGTTTTTTCTCCGGAAAAATTGGCGCTTGTTGTCAAAGAAGTCATCCGTCTCAATGTAACTCAAGATGAAGCCGACGATATAGATCATCTTGGTAACCGTCGTATTCGCGCTGTTGGAGAATTGGTTCAAAATAGATTACGTGTCGGTTTGGCGCGTATGGAGCGTATTATCCGCGATCGCATGAGTACTTATGAAGCGGAGCAATTGACTCCGAATAAATTGGTTAATGCTCGTCCGGTTATTTCCGCTGTAAAAGAGTTTTTCATGAGTTCTCAGCTTTCACAATTCATGGATCAAACTAATGCTTTGGCGGAACTTGAACACAAACGTCGTTTGTCAGCTCTAGGTCCCGGAGGTTTATCTCGTGATAGAGCCGGCTTTGAAGTTCGTGATGTGCACAATACTCATTATGGACGTATTTGTCCGATTGCTACACCTGAAGGCCCAAATATTGGTTTGGTTAACCACTTATCTTGTTTTGCACGTGTCAATGAATTTGGTTTTATTGAAACACCTTATCGCAAAGTTTTGAAAGAAGTTGTTAATGACCCGACTTTGACAGAAGGAGAAATTTTACGCGGCGACATGGAAGGATATAAAGACGGAACAAAAATTACTAAAGAAGTTGCCGCCAAATTAGCCAAAAGCAAAGAAAAGACGGTTCCGGTTAAACCCAGAGTTACCAATGAAATAGTTTTGTTAAACTCTTTTAAAGAAGAAAAAGCCGTTACTGCTCCGGCTACCACTAAAGTGGACGAAAACGGTCATTTTACTGATGTTTTGGTTTCAGCTCGTGTTTATGGTAAACCGCAAGTTACTGAAGCGGAAAATATTGATTATATAGATGTATCTTCGGCACAAATTATTTCTGTGGCTACCGCATGTATTCCGTTTTTGGAGCATGACGATGCTACTCGTGCGCTCATGGGTACGAACATGCAACGTCAGGCCGTACCTTGTATCAAACCAGAACCTCCGTTGGTTGGTTCCGGTGTAGAAAAAGAAGCCGCTCGCAATTCCGGTTATGTTTTTTATGCCGAAAACGATGGAGAGATCACTGAGGTTTCCGGAGATAAGATAGAATTAACCACCAAAAAAGGAGAAAAGATAAATTATATTTTAAGAAAATTTCAAAGATCCAATCATTCCACTTGTATCAATCAACATCCGGTTGTAACTGTCGGAGACAAAGTAAAAAAAGGACAAGCTTTGACAGACGGACCTTCCATCAGTGAAAACGAATTGTCTCTCGGACAAAATGTTTTGGTGGCTTATATGATTTGGGACGGCTTCAATTACGAAGATGCTGTTATAATTTCCGATCGTTTGGTAAAAAAAGATCGTTATACTTCTATACACATTGAAGATTATTTTGTAGATGTTCGCGAAACCAAACTCGGGCCGGAAGTAGTGACAGCCGATATTCCGAATGTTTCCGAAGAAAAATTAAAAAATTTGGATTCCGAAGGTATTGTTCGTATCGGAGCAAAAGTTAAATCCGGTGATATTCTTGTCGGTAAGATTACTCCGAAAGGTGAAACTGAATTGTCAGCTGAAGAAAGATTGTTACGCGCCATTTTCGGTGAAAAGGCCCGTGATGTTCGCGATTCTTCTTTGTATCTAGAACACGGAGAACACGGTAAAGTTATAGACATAAAAGTTTTTTCTGCGGAAAACGGCGATAAATTGGAACCTGGAGTTATCAAGAGAGTGCGTGTTCGCGTAGCTGATATGCGCAAAGTTCAAATAGGTGACAAAATGTCCGGTCGTCACGGAAACAAAGGTGTTATTTCTCGCGTAGTTCCGGCCGAAGACATGCCGTTTTTGCAAGATGGAACTCCGGTAGATATTATTTTGTCTCCGCTTGGCGTTATTTCTCGTATGAACCTCGGACAGATTTTGGAAAACCATATGGGTTTGGCTGCCAATTCCATGGGGATTAAAGTGGCCACCCCTTCTTTTAACGGTATTACTGAAGAACAAATTCATGAAGCTTTGGTTAAAAACGGATTTGCGGTTGATGGTCAATCAGTATTGTATGACGGTCGTACTGGTGAAGCTTTTGATAATAAAGTGACTGTTGGCTACAACTATATGTTGAAATTAAACCACATGGTACAAGATAAGATTCATCAACGTTCCATTGGTCCGTATAGTTTGATTACCCAACAACCTTTGGGCGGTCGCGCTCAATCTGGTGGTCAGAGATTTGGTGAAATGGAAGTTTGGGCTTTAGAAGCTTACGGTGCGGCTCATATGTTGCAAGAAATTTTAACCATCAAATCCGACGATGTTCCGGGCAGAAGTAAAGCTTACGAAGCTATCATCAAAGGTGAAGAAATAAAAGCGGTAAATACTCCGGAATCATTTAACGTGTTGGTTCGCGAATTGAAAGGTTTAGGTTTGGATGTTGAACTTCTCAAAAACAAAAATGGAATATATGAAAAAGTCGAAGAAACTTCTTTGTTTAATCCTCCCGCAAATACTAACAGGGAAGATAATCCGGAAGGCGCTATAGATACGACTGCAAAAGAAGTTTAATTCTTAAATCAATAATTTTTTCAAATATATGTATCGCAATACCACCAACGTTATCGACTTTGATGCGATTCGTCTGAAAATCGCTTCTCCGGAAGCTATACGCAGCTGGTCTTACGGCGAAGTGCGCAAGCCGGAAACTATCAACTATCGTACGCAAAAACCGGAAAAAGGCGGTTTGTTTGCTGAAGAAATTTTTGGTCCGACCAAAGACTGGGAATGTTACTGCGGAAAATATAAAAAAATCCGTTATAAAGGAATCGTCTGTGACAAATGTGGAGTAGAAGTAACAACTTCTTTGGTACGCCGCGAACGTATGGGTCATATAGAGTTGGCTACCCCGGTTACGCACATTTGGTTTTTGAGATCGGTTCCGAGTAAAGTCGGTTTGGTTTTGGATTTGAGTCCGCAGGCCTTGGAAAAAGTGGTTTATTTCGCTTCTTTTGTTATTACGCATGTTGACGAAGAAGGTAAAAAACAAACTTTTGATTTGTTGCGCCAAGAATATAAATCCAAGAAAAAACAGATTGAAAAAGAAACCGAAGCCGGCATTAAAAAAGCCAACGATGAAAAACAAAAAGCAGAAGTTTTGGAAAAAATTCAAGAAGAAGGTAGTCGTAAATTGGCTGCTTTGGAATCAGATTTTCAACAAGCTGATAAAGAACTCAAAGAATTGACTTTGTTACGTATTATTTCCGAACAAAAATATCAAGAATTGTCTTTGCGCTATGGTCATTTGTTTGAAGCCCAAATTGGTGCGGAAGGTGTTTATAATTTGCTTTCTCGCGTAAATTTGGAAGAAACTTACAAAACTTTGACTCAAGAACAACAAACAGCCAAAGGTGCAAAATTGGAAAAAATAATTCGTCGTAAAAAATTATTGAAAAATTTGATAGTCAATAATATCCGTCCGGAATGGATGATTATGAAATGTTTACCGGTTGTACCTCCGGATTTACGTCCGATGGTTGCGCTTGACGGTGGTCGTTTTGCCACTTCGGATTTGAACGATTTGTATCGTCGTGTTATCAATCGTAATAATCGCTTGGAAAGATTGTTGGAATTAAATGCTCCGGAAGTTATTTGTAGAAACGAAAAACGCATGTTGCAAGAAGCAGTCGACGCTTTGATAGACAATAATGCTCGTCATGCCAAAACCGTTACCGCTTCTACCGGTCAAAAAAGACAGTTGCGTTCCTTGGCTGATATCCTCAAAGGTAAACAAGGACGTTTTCGTCAAAATTTACTCGGTAAGCGTGTTGATTATTCCGGTCGTTCGGTAATCGTCGTCGGTCCGAATTTGAATTTGGACGAATGTGGTTTGCCGAAACGTATGGCTTTGGAATTGTTTAAACCGTTTATCATGGCGGAAATCATTAAGATGGAATTGGCTCATAATGTTCGTTCCGCCAATCGTTTTATTGAAAGTGAACGCGACGAAGTTTGGGATATTTTGGAAGAATTAACTAAAAAAACTCGCGTACTTCTCAATCGCGCTCCGACTTTGCATCGTTTGGGTATCCAGGCCTTTCATCCTCGTCTTATCGAAGGTAGTGCTATTCAGTTACATCCTTTGGTTTGTACCGCTTTTAACGCCGACTTTGACGGCGATCAGATGGCTGTACATTTACCGCTTACTGTAGAAGCTCGTTGGGAAGCCGACAATTTGATGGCTGCAGAGAAAAATATTTTGAAACCGGCCACCGGCCAACCGGTTGTGACTCCGAAACAAGATATTGTGTTAGGTTGTTTTTATTTGACACATCTTCGTGAAAATAAAGAAAATAAAAACATGCGTTATTTTTCTTCCGAAAAAGAAGCCTTGTTTGCTTACAAATCTCGCATCATTACTTTGCATGAAAAAATAAAAGTTCGTTTTGCCGATTTGAAAAAATTTCCCGAAGGCACCAACCCTCTTATGGAAACCACTATCGGACGTATTGTTTTTAATCAGGTGTTGCCTGATGAAATAAATTTCGTTAACGATGTGATTACCGTAAAGAAATTAGGAGGAATCATCTCTTCTTATTTGGAAATTTATGGTCAGGAAAAAACCGCTGCCTTTTTGGATGATTTGAAAAATCTCGGTTTCAAGTATGCAACCAAGTCCGGTTATTCTTTGAGTATGAATAATTTTCCGAAAATAGAAGAAAAAACCGCTTTGCTTAAAGAAAGTGACGCCAAAGTTCGTGAAGTTGAAAATTTGCGCAACGAAGGGTTGCTTACTCAAGGTGAAAAGCACGCTAAGATATTGGAAATTTGGACCGAAGTGAAAGATAAAATTATTTCCACCAATGTTCGCGAAGCTTTGGATAAAGAAGGCCCGGTTTATGCTATGATCGAATCCGGCGCTCGCGGTTCTTGGGGTCAGCTTGGTCAGGTTATTGGTATGAAAGGCTTGGTGGCTTCTCCATCTGGCGATATTATTGAACTTCCGGTAAAAGGTAACTTTAAAGAAGGCTTTGATTCTTTGGAATATTTCATTTCTTCTCATGGTACTCGTAAGGGTTTGTCCGATACCGCCTTGCGTACTTCCGGAGCCGGTTATTTGACTCGTCGTTTGGTGGATGTGGCTCAAGATGTGGTCGTATTGGAAGAAGATTGCGGTGCCAAAGAGGGGGAAATATTTTCTCAGGCTCAATCTGCAGAAATGGGTGAAAAACTGGCTGACAGAGTCGTCGGTCGTTATGTTGTGGAAGATGTAAAAGTTGGTAATAAAGTTATTGTAAAAGCCGGAGAAGTTATTGACGAAAAAGCAGCTCGTGAAATTGATAAGAATAAAGTTGAATCAATTCATGTTCGTTCGGTTTTCAAATGTAAATGTCCTAAAGGGGTTTGTCAAAAATGTTACGGATATGATTTGTCATATAACAAGCCTGCGGAGCTCGGAGCTTCGGTTGGTATTATTGCCGCTCAAAGTATCGGTGAACCTGGTACACAGTTGACCCTTCGTACTTTCCATACTGGTGGTGTGGCGGGAAGCGATATTACTCAAGGTTTGCCTCGTATTGAGGAAATCTTTGAAGTGCGCACTCCCAAACACCAGGCTTTATTAACCGACGTGGAAGGTAAGGTGGAAGTTGAGGATGCTGATGGAAAAATTATCACTTCTCCGACCGGAAAAAAGATTTTTGAAGGTCGTCGTGGACAAAAAATAATCAAAGTCCATTTTGAAGGTATGGATGAAATGAAAATCAGTACTGGCAGTGAAGACGAAGTAATGGTTAAAAACGACGAAATTGTTGAACAAGATACGGTTTTGGTTGTTCGCGGTTCTTCCGGCGAAGAAATTAAAGCCAAATATGCCGGACAAGTGAAAATAGAAAAGAATAAGATTCGTTTATCTTACAATGGTCCGCGAGTTCGTGAATATATTGTACCGCTAGGTTATAAATTATACGTAAAAACCGGAGATGAAGTGCAAAAAGGCGACCAATTAACCGACGGCTCCATCCATTTACAAGAATTGTTTGAACTCAAGGGTCGTCCGGCTGTGCAAAAATATATTTTGGAAGAAGTTCAAAATATTTATTCTTCCCAAGGTCAGAAAGTTAACGATAAACATATGGAGGTTATTATTCGCCAAATGTTTAGTCGCGTATATGTGGAAGATGCCGGGGATACCGAACTTTTACCGGGTGAAGTTGTAGAAAAAGCGCATTTGGAATTTTGCAACAATCAAGCTAAAAAGGAAGGCGGCAAAGAAGCTACAGCTCGAGAATTGTTGCTTGGTATTTCTCGTGTTTCTTTGTCCACACAAAGCTTCCTTTCCTCGGCTTCTTTTCAAGAAACCGCTCGTGTTCTTATTAATACCGCAATTACCGGTAAGATTGACTATTTGGAAGGTCTCAAAGAAAACGTTATCATCGGTCGTCTCATTCCGGCAGGTACGGGTTTTAAGAAATAATAGCTTAATTAAGCCTAAAAAAGAGCGTCAAATTCGCTCTTTTTTAGTTGATTTTTTTAGGGTTTATTGGTAAAATACAATCAATAAATTTTTAAAATTTTGCAATTTTATATGTCCGGTCATTCTAAATGGCACAATATACAAGGACGAAAAGGCAAACAAGACGCTTTGCGAAGCGCGATGTTTTCGAAGTATTCAAAACTAATTTCTATAGCTGCCAAAAATGGCGGCGATCCTGACAAAAATTTTTCTCTTCGTATTGCTATAGACAAAGCCAAAAGCGTCAGTATACCCAAAGACAATATTGATAAAGCCATTAAAAAAGGTACAGGTGAACTTAATGACGGTGTTATATTTGAAGAAAATTTATATGAAGCGTTTGGTCCGGGAGGTATAGCTATTCTTATTAAGTCCGTGACAGATAATAAAAATCGTACGGTTTCCGAATTGAAACACACATTGAGTAAAAATGGAGGTAGTATGGCCGGGCCTGGTAGTGTAGCATGGATGTTTAACCAATTCGGCGTAATCCACTTATCCTTTGAAGAATTAAAGATTAAAAATATAAAGCAGGATGATTTTGAAATGAATTTGATAGAAGTCGGCGCTGAGGACATTAGAATCGAAGAAGGGGAGATAGAAGTTTTGACCAAAGTAGAAAATTTGCAAAAAGTTTTGACTAAAATCAAAGAAATGAATTTGGAACCTTCTGAATCCGGTATAGAGTGGGTGGCTAAAGATAAAACAGAAGTGGCTGAGGAAAATGTCGGGAAATTACAAGAACTCTTTGGAGAATTGGAAGAAAGGGAAGACGTGGAAAATTATTTTACCAACGCAAAATAATATGCGAATACTAGGTATTGATCCCGGTTACGGCCGGATGGGTTATGGGGTAATAGAGAAAGTTTGTGGCAACCAATGGAAAGTGCTGGTTTATGGTTGTTTAAATACCGAAGTGAAAAAATCTTTTATTGAACGTTTGGCAGAAATAAAAAATAAAGTTGACGCTTTGGCAAAAAAATACAAACCCGAAGTTATGGGCGTAGAAAAACTTTTCTTTTTTAAAAATGCTAAAACTGCTATGGATGTGGGACAGGCAAGAGGAGTGATATTATTATCAGGTATTGAACAAAAAATAAAAGTCCATGAGTATACTCCGCTTCAGATTAAGCAAGCCATTACCGGTTATGGTAAAGCGGAGAAAAAACAAATGCAAAAAATGGTCGCTATGATTCTCGGTCTCAAACAAAAAATTAAGTCCGACGATGCGGCTGACGCTTTGGCTGTGGCACTGTGTACGGCACAGAGTATGTGGATGGAAAAACTGAAGAAATAAAAAAACACCCGTTCGGGTGTTTTTTGATCAGTCAATCAATTTAAATCTTGGGATTTTCTTTCCATCCACGATTATTTCTTCGCAAAATTTTTCTTTAGGCCTGACCCATAGTGCATTTTTGCCGAATTCCGCGGATTCGTAAAGTGCGCGGTAAATAACCAATTCTTCCAAAGTATCACTGTCTCTGGCAATATCAATTACTTCGTATAAATTTCCTTTAAAATGTTGGTATTTTCCAGGTTTAAGTTCTTGCATATTATTTAATTTTCAAATAAAGTGGCGGTATACATCATCACTATACCCAAAATAAAAATAAGAAAAGAAAGTAAAGATTTTTTAAGGTTTGTTTCTTTGCGAATTTCCGGCATTAAATCGGAAGCGGCAATATAAATAAATCCGCCGGCAGCAAACGGTAACAGATAGGGTACTATTCCATTTATTGCAAAGGAGGCGAAATAACCAGTTATACCGCCCAATAACACTGTAAGAGCTACTAAATAATTAATTAGTAATGCTTTTTTCTTTTCAAAACCAGCATGGATAAGAACGCCAAAGTCGCCTATTTCTTGAGGTATTTCATGTAAAGCTATAGCTAAAGCGGTTATGGCACCCAGACGAATATCTATCAGAAAAGCACTGGCGATAACAACTCCGTCGATAAAATTATGTAGAGAGTCGCCTATCAAATTCATATAACCGAAAGTATGTACGGAACATTCTCCTTTGTGACAATGACGCCAAAACAATAATTTTTCCAAAAAGAAAAAGAAGACAAAAGAAATTACTACAGTTAAAAGAAGAATTTCTATGTTCAATTCTTCGGCGGCTTCAGGTAATAGATGAAAAAAGGCTCCGCCCATCAAAGCTCCGGCGGATAAAGAAACCAAAAGTAAAGTAATTTTATTTAAAGTTTCTTTTTTGAAATATAACAAAAGCACGGCGGCCCAGACGCATAAGCTGATACCTAAACAAGCGATAATGATAGCTAATAAAGTATTCATATTTTTATTTTAAATCTTTATTCTGTTTAAGTATAATGGCGCTTAAAATAAAAGCCAAAAGGAAAAAAATTGCGCCGTAAAAACATGGAGTCAGAAAAGGGTTCGTTAAATTACCGGCCGAGCAACCTAAAGTGCAGGCACGTTCATTGAACCAGTCATTGAGTTCAATGCCAAAGTTGGTCCAGGCGAATATAGTACCGCCTAAAAGAAGGTAAAATTGAACAAGAATAGTTTTTTTCATAAGTTTTGATTATTTTTTTTAAAACTGTTATTATCTTAAATAAAGGATATTTGAATTTTAGTATATTTTATGAAAAAAATCAATCAACAAGAAAGATTTGTTGTGATAGTGCCAAATATTCGTAGTGCGCATAATGTAGGCGCGATTTTACGCACGGCTGATGGTGCGGGAGTTGATAAGGTTTTTATTTCCGGTTACTCTCCATATCCGCCCCACCCCGGTCTTCTCAAGGTGTCTCTCGGAGCGGAAAATTTTGTAAAATGGGAATATTGCAAACAAACCGGACGACTGCTTAAACAATTGAAAGAAAAAGGGTCTAATATAGTAGCGCTGGAACAAACAAAAACCAGTGTTGATATGCTTTCCTGGAAACCGAAATTTCCTTGCGCATTGGTACTTGGAAATGAAAAAACCGGAGTTACCAAAGATCAATTGAAATATTGTGATAAAGCGGTGGAAATTCCGATGAGAGGAAAGAAGAATAGTTTGAACGTGTCGGTAGCGGCGGGAATTACCATGTACTATATTGCTAATCAAAAATAAATTTATGACAAATTATACCATACAACTATTTCGCTATCTTTATCAAAATATTCCACCTCTTTTTCCTGTAGAAGAAAAAGGGAAAATAAAGGAAGCTTTGAAACAGTTGGAAACCAATCACGGTCTAACCGCGCGTCAAATAGAGGATACAATGATAACTTTCGGTTATATTCTTTGGCCGTGGAATCAGGCTTATAAAGATTTTTTAACCATTGCGGAAAACGCCTATGGTGATGAATTTTTGTTACCTCATCTTTCAAATGACTTGCAAAAAAAATATCTTAATTATAAAGATTACGGTTTGTCGCTTCGCGATGTACATTCCGGTCGCCCGGCAATATTTTTTGACAGCGAAGAAAGAGTTGAACTTTATCGA
Source organism: uncultured Gammaproteobacteria bacterium (assembly GCA_964459625.1). GTDB lineage: Bacteria > Patescibacteriota > Patescibacteriia > Magasanikbacterales > GWA2-37-8 > JAKLGL01. The sequence goes on from CAYWMO010000001.1 coordinate 13,975, forward strand.
GCGCTTTTGAAAATGCAAGAAGATTTGAAAAAATACGTAAATCAACAAATCGCCAGTACGGAAAAGAAAAGATTTTTGGAAAAAGTGGAAAAATACGGTAAAACCCTGGAAGAAATAGAAGAAAAATTGCGAGGATTGCGAGAAATCGCTCAAAATGAACAAGATCATCCGATGTTGGCGGATGAAATCCGCGAGAGAATCAGAATGTTTGAATATGGTATGTGTTTACTCGGTCCGGAATTGGATTTTCAAGCAGTTTCAGAATCTGTGAATTTTTTTGCGGGAAGAAAAATGGATTTGAATAGAATGAGAGGGATAGAGGAACCAAAACAAATTGATTTTTATAATGAATAATATGCGTAAGTTACTATTTGTGGTGGCATCTGAAGGTTTCCAACCGTTGGAATACTTTGAACCGAAAAAAGTACTGGAGGCCGCCGGAATTAAAATAGTTACTGCTAGTGGGAAAGTTGGTAGAGTTTTTGCCGCCCATAGTAATCAAGAAACAATTTCTGATATTTCCATAGAAAATGTAAATGTTAACGAGTATGACGGAGTATTTTTTGTTGGCGGGCCGGGAGCCATGGAACATCTGGATAATGAGAAGTCCTATCGGTTGTTACAAAATTTTTCTCAAATGGGTAAATTATATGGTGCGATATGTATTTCTACACGTATTTTGGCTCATGCCGGAGTGCTTAAGGGTAAAAAAGCAACAGGGTGGAACGGAGATGAAGAATTGGGAGAAATTATTGAACAAGGACAAGGTTATTATATAGAAGACCAAGTGGTAATAGACGGTAATCTTATTACTGCCACCGGTCCGAGTGCGGCATTAGCTTGGGGAGGAGCTATTTTGGAGAAATTATAAAAGATTAAAAAATAACCGTCATTGACGGTTATTTTTTTTGAAAAATTTAAGCTATTTTTTTCGGTTTGATATCCCCGTATTTTTTAATGCAATTATTTATATTGTTTTTTTCCAATAACTTCGCGTGTGAGCCGAAACTGCTAATAACGTTACAGCTGTTGGCTATTCCCCAAGTCAAAGCGTCTGCAATATCGTGATCATATTGGCGGGCGGAAATATAACCGGCGGAAAAGGCGTCACCGGCTCCGGTTTTGGCTACGACTTTTACCGGAAAGGCCGGCATATACCAAATACCTTCGGCGTTTCCACCATAAGCTCCTTTTTCCGCGTCCGTAATTACTGTTTCTTTTGTTCCTAGAGCGAGTAATTTATGGATAATGGTGGTAATATTTTTTTCTTTTTGTAAAGTGGTATTTAAAATAATTTCTGCTTCTTGAAGATTGATTATCAGAATATCGGATTTTTTGATTGTTTCCAAAACACTGTTTAAAGAATTTTTTAATTGAAATGACCCGGGGTTGTAAACCAAACGAACAGTCGGGTGTTTTTTGAGATGAGTCAAAAGATTTTTTTGTAAAACTTCAAAACCGTCGGATAGGGAAGTGTAATAAATCCAATCGGTTGCCGGGAAATTTTCCAGCCAAGAATATGTTTTTTTCTTGTGTGAGGACAAGATTGTGCGCTCGCCTTTGTAATTGAGAACTATCGCAAAGCGAGTTTCATTTTTCGGATTTAGTTTTGTCAATTTTGTATCTACGCCATACTTTTTGAGTTCGGAAATTACAGTTTTGCCATTAGCATCTTTACCTAGATCTGTTAAAACAGCGGTAGAGAGTCCTAGTTTACTAGCGCCGATAGCTACATTGACAGCATTGCCACCGATATTTTGAAAACTCTCACTAACCGGAACTTTGGCTGCATAATCCAAGCATAAACGACAGGTTTTTTTATCGACACTGCATTCTACCTCCGCTTCGTCGAGGATAATATGGTTGTCTACGACCGCATCGCCGATAGTTATTAGGTTGTACATAAAAATTATTATTTTTTAATATTTTTTTGAGCAGGGGCTCCAGTTGGAGTGTGAAATCCAATAAGTATTTCTACAAATTCTACCATGCTAGCCAAAAATACTCCGCCCATGGCAAGTGTAAAAATAGCGTTACCAATCCAGAGAGCATAAACAAGCAAACAAAATGCGCCGATAGCCAAAACTATATCTTGTCTGGTTTCATGTTCTAAAAATACGGCGTAAGTCACTAAGATAGCCCCGAGCCCGGCGAGGACGTTGAGAATTATATCAAATAAAGGCAGTTCCATATTATTTTTGTTTATTTAAGTATTCAATCACGGCAAGTGCGGCAGCCGCTCCTTGTCCTGCAGCTACGATAATTTGTTTGTAAGGCAGATCGGTAACATCACCGGCGGCAAAAATTCCAGGAATTGATGTTTGTTGATGTC
>CAYWMO010000002.1:0-15760 GCA_964459625.1 uncultured Gammaproteobacteria bacterium
AAGAGAAGAAATAAACCCAGCGGATTTTTTGCGTAATTTTTCATTGCCCGCACCTTGAATAATGCCAAATAAAAATTGGCGATAGCCATGATAAGTTGTATTTTTTTGATGAGCTTCCAAACTACGTTTTGCCCAGCGATGAGTACGCTCCATAGCTTCTTCTATATATTCGCGTGGTGCAGTATCGGGAGTACATTCATCAAAAGTCATGATAATATCAGCTCCGAGTTTGTGTTGAATTTCAATGGCAATTTCGGCATTAAAACGATGTGAACTACCATCAATATGACTTTGGAAAGTCACGCCATCTTCATCTATTTTGGTTAGTCCGCCTTGGCCGGATTCTTTTTTTTGTAAACCAAGTGAGAAAACTTGAAAACCACCGGAATCGGTCAAAATCGGTCGGTTCCAATTCATAAATTTATGTAAACCGCCTTGACTCGCGATAAGATCTTCGCCCGGACGCAGATGTAAATGATAGGTATTGCCAAGAATTATTTGCGCGCCAATATCAAGCAAGTCCTGTTGATCCAGGGTTTTGACAGTGGCCTGAGTGCCAACAGGCATAAAAGCGGGGGTTTCGATGACTCCGTGATCAGTAGTGATTTTTCCGGTACGGGCTTTGGTTTGATTGTCTTGGTGAATGACCTCAAAAAACATAGAAATTAAGTTCATAAAGTTCTTAAAGTTTGTAAAGTTAATGGTTTTTTACTTTATGAACTTTATAAACTTTTAACTAAAGTTATCATATCTTGCGGAAAAAATCAATGGTATGGTATTATAGTTTTGCTTTAAAATTAAACTATTATATGTCAGGAGAAAATAATGAAAAATTTTATACGGACGCTTTTTATAACATGGATGAGAAAAAACAAAAAGAAAAAGAATCGTTGGCCAGGGCCAATGACAGTATCAGATATGTAGTGGAAGGATTTGGCGGTTTTGAAGAGTTTGAAGATTATTTGAACAAATTGATTTCTTCCGGAAAAATTTCCGAGCATGATGATGTTAATGATTTTGTAAAAACAAGAACAAAAGAACTTCGAGAACAAAATATTATCAATAATGATCAGGCATTGGAAGCTGTGGAACAGGGAATAGTCAAATTGAAAATGGAAAACGGGAAATTGAAACTTATTATCACGGAAAAATATAACCTTTGGAAACAGCAACTTATCGCCAAAAAACAATACATAGGCATGCAAAGTGCTTCTTCTTTAAATAGATATTTTGTAGAAGATAAACATGAAAACGGGAAGAAGAAAATTGAAGAAAAAGAAGATACTTCAAAAAATTCAAAAAAACCGAAATGGAAAGAGCCTGTTGAAAAATCGGCACAAAGCTAAATTATGATTGATTTTCCCAAAGAGCTTAATCAAGAACAATTGGCCGTTATCTATATGGGTGACGGCCCTTGTTTGGTATTGGCGGGAGCCGGTTCGGGCAAGACCAGAACGGTTACTTATCGTGTCGCATATTTGTTGGAACAAGGTGTAAATCCGGAAAATATTTTACTTGTGACTTTTACCAATAAAGCAGCGAGAGAAATGACTGAACGAGTGCAACAATTGACCGGTGGAAAGAAGTTTTTGCCGTGGGCCGGAACTTTTCACAGTATTGCTTATAAAACTTTGAAACGCTATGCGAGTGTTATCGGATATACGGAAAAATTTTCCGTGCTTGATAGCGAGGACAGTCGCAGTTTGATAAAACTTTGCGCCAAAGATATTTTTAATTCCAGTACGGACAAAAAAAATCCTTCGGCCAATGTATTGCAAGGTATAATTTCTTTTGCCAAAAATGCCGATACAACAATTGAAGAAGTTTTGGACATGAAATATCCGCAATGGTTTGCTGTAGCTGACCAGATAAAAAATTTATGGAATGAGTATGAAAAACGTAAAAAACAAGCCAATTGTATGGATTTTGATGATCTTTTGACTAATTGGTTATTGCTTTTACAAAATGAAGAAATAAAAAATAAATTTGCTACACAGTTTCAATATATCATGGTGGATGAGTATCAAGATACCAACAAAATTCAAGCGGAAATTATAAAAAAATTAGGAAGTATTCATAAAAATATTTTGGTCGTGGGTGATGACGCACAAAGTATTTATTCTTTTCGCGCGGCCAATATTGAAAATATTTTGAGTTTTGAAAAACAATATCCGGATGCCAAGGTGTTTAAATTGGAAACCAATTATAGAAGCACCAAAGAAATACTCGACGTGGCCAACGACATCATCGCTTATAACACCAAACAATACAAAAAAGATTTGAAAGCCACGAAAGATGGTGGTACAAAACCGGAATTGCGTCCGCAGATGGATCAAAGTATGGAAGCCAGTTTTGTGTTGGAAAAAATAGTTGAATCGCTTGAAAAAGGCGTGACGCCAAGTGAAATTGCGGTGCTTTTTCGCGCCAGCGCACATAGTCAGATGCTAGAAATGGAACTAACCAAAGCCGGAATTCCTTACGATTATCGCGGTGGTTTGCGATTTTTTGAACGCGCTCACATCAAGGATGTATTGAGCTATCTGCGCGTGGTTAATAATTTGACCGACATAGCGGCATGGAGTCGGGTTTTACTTCATGAAGAGGGGATAGGTCCGTCAGCGGTGGAAAAAATAATTGAATTTGTCCGTGGCTTGCAAAACATAGAGGATTTGCCGAGTGTAAAAAATATTTTGGGAGGAAAAGCGCAAACGGGCTTTGATAATTTTTTGAAAATTTGGGATGAAATGCTCGTCGGAGATAAAACACCGTCTCAAATGCTCGCGAGAATTTTGGATTCGGCTTACAAAGATTATTTGGAAAGCGAATATTTGGATCACAAAGACAGAAAAGCGGATATCAAACAGCTTATCGCTTTTGCTGAAAAATACGAAAATCTGGAAGAGTTTTTGGCAGAAGCGGCTCTACAAGAAGGATTTACCGCCAAAAATATAGAAAATAAAAAAGAAGAGCAAAAAGATAAAATAGTTTTATCCACTGTGCATCAAGCCAAAGGTTTGGAATGGGAGAATGTGTTTATCATCAATCTAAGCAGTGGCGCTTTTCCAAGCGATCGATCTTTGTCTGAAACCGACGGCCTGGAAGAAGAACGCCGTTTGTTTTATGTAGCTATAACTCGCGCCAAGAAAAATTTATTTTTAACTTATCCGATGATTGGCGGGGGATGGGGCGATAGTATGAGCGGACCAAGTATGTTTTTGAGCGAAATTGACAATGATTTGTTGGAAGACAAGTCCTTGATATCCGGCAACTCGACCGTTTTAAACGATTCGCTAAGCGGAGTGACTTATGAACCCGAAGAAAGCGCTTATTGTGAAAAACCGTTGAAGATAAAACCGGGAAGTTTTTTGAGAAGTTTGGATGATCTATAATTTATTATGAAAAAAGCCATTTTGATAATTCTTGACGGCTGGGGCTATCGCGAAGAAAAAAAATATAACGCCATCGCGGAGTCCAAAACTCCGTTTTTTGATTATTTATGGGAGAAATTTCCTCATACTTTGTTGCAAGCTAGCGGTTTGGCGGTCGGATTGCCGGACGGTCAGATGGGAAACAGTGAAGTAGGACATATGACTATCGGGGCCGGAAAAATTATAGATACGGATTTGGTGCGAATAAATAAAGCAGTTGAAAACGGAGAGATAGTTGACAATGCGGCTATTCTAAAATGTTTACAACATGTCAAAAACAACGATTCTACGCTTCATTTAAAAGGGTTGTTAAGTCCGGGAGGAATACACAGTCACAGTAATCACCTCAAAGCTATTTTAAAAATAGCCAAGAATTTTGGTATAAACAAGATAGCGATTCACGCATTTATGGACGGACGTGATACGTCGCCGACTTCCGGTTGGTTTTATCTCAAAGAATTGGAAAACACTATTGATGATGTCGGCGTCGGTTTTATTGCTACGGCCACGGGCAGATTTTATGCGATGGACAGAGATAATAATTGGGATAGATTGGCGCGAGCCGAAGCCGCTATTTTTCGCGGAGAAGGTAAAAAATATCAAACAAGAAAACCCTCGGAAATCATAAAAAATTTATATGAACAAGGGGTGACGGATGAACATTTGGAACCGATAGTTTTTTTGGACGATACCGGAAAGAATTATCAAGTCGACCAAAACGACGGAATCGTGTTTTTTAATTTTCGCGCCGACAGAGCCAGGATGTTATCGGAAAAAATTGTGCAAGTCGCGCAAGAAAAAAATATTTGTTTTGTAACAATGACTCAATACGATGAAAAAATAAAAAGTTTGGTGGCTTTTCCGGTTTTGGAAATCAAAACAACTTTGGCCAAAGAAATTTCTTTGGCCGGCTTGTCTCAGGCGCATATCGCGGAAACGGAAAAATTTGCTCACGCCACTTATTTTTTAAACGGCGGTAAACAAGAACCTTACAATAATGAAAAACATATTTTACTAGAAAGTCGTAAAGATGTGGCAACTCACGATTTGGCTCCGGAAATGAAAGCTCGAGAAATAACCGACAAAGTTTTGGAAGAAATTGAAAATAACATTGATTTTATTTTTGTTAATTTTGCCAACGCCGACATGGTCGGACACACTGCAAATTTTGAAGCCGTCAAAAAATCGATAGAAGAAATAGATACTAATTTGTCGCGAATCGTTCCAATGGCGATTGCGAACGACTATGTTGTTTTGATAACGGCCGATCATGGCAATGCGGAATTGAATTTTGACGAAGAAAAAAAAGAAAAACATACCGCGCACACCGCCAATCCGGTTCCGGCTATTTTGATAAATGCGGAAAAAAGCTTGTCCGAAGGTTCTTTACAAGATGTCGCGCCTACGGTATTATCATTGATAGGAGTGAAAGTTCCGAAAGAGATGGAGGGGAAGAGTTTACTAAAATAATTTTTTTAAACTTAATTACACACCATATGAATCCAGGAGAACATGGAATCGACAATTTGGATTATGGAGAAGATTCTATCAAAGAAAAAATGTTAAAAAAGGATTTGCAAAGCCAAGAGAAAATCGCAAGTCATCTGAGAGACACTCGCGAGCACGCTCACGGCTTTTATCTGTTGATAAAAGATTGGTTGGAAAATTTCGCTTTGACAGGCGAGGATTCCGGTGATATAGAAAGTTATAAAGAGACACTGGAAAAAGTTGGCGAAATAAACGGTAGAAAAATTATTTTGAATCAAGAAACAGCCAAAGAAATTTTGAAAAAATTGAATAAGTAGCAGATTAAAAAAAGAACCGCTTGATGCGGTTCTTTTTTTAGGGGAGAGTTATAAGTTTACTTCCACTTGATTGCTGTATACTCCGCATTTTCCACCCAAGTATTCACAGACACGGATATAATATTTTCCTTCACCGGAAAAATTGTTTACTTTATCCGAAGTTTTATCCGGTTCGGAGTAGTAATGATATTGATCGCCGTCACGAGTCGGATAAGTCGGACCGGAATTTTGCGACCAAACCACTTTGAAACCATTTTTGGAATAGCCGTTAACTTTCCAGGAAATATTTCCTTCTCCCAAAGAAGTCAAAGCGATGGAAGTTACGGTTTGAGACACTTCTTTTTCACCCACTTCTTCTTTGTCCCCAAGCAAGGTGATAGTTATTTGGTTACTATAAATTCCGCATTTTCCTCCCAGATATTCGCAGACGCGGACATAATATTTTCCTTCACCGGCAAAAGCGTTTACATAACCGATAGAAGTATCAGGCGCGGAATAAAAGGTGTATTTATCTCCTTCGCGGGTCGGATAAGTCGGGTTGGAATTTTTGGACCAAACCAATTTGTACCCCTCCGAAAAAGTTCCGATTTTTTTCCAAGAAAATTTTCCGTTGCCAAGATAAGTTAAAGTTAGAGATTTTGTCGGAGTTGTTTCTTTTACCGTCGGAGTTTCGGTTTTTGTCGTTTCAGTTTTAGTTTCTTCTTTTTGAGCCGATTCGGTTTTTGTTTCTTCTTTGGCAGCGACAAAATCATCCATTTCTTCGTCCAAGATTATGGCATAGCGAGCGGAAATCCATCCGGTAATTTTTTCTCCACCTTTGATTTTATACCAAGAACCGTTATTATCTATCAATTCGTAAGTTTCGTCTTTTTGTGCGACGGACAAAATTTTACTGAAACGAGTCGGCCATTTGCGAACAAAAAGTTTGTTGGCTTTTATTAAAATTGTAGGAGTTTTAATATACGGACCAGTTTCATAATCTTTTATATCTTCTTCGGTCACGGTTTCAACTTCATACCAAGAATATCCGTAAGCTTTGAACGCTTCCGGATTGAGAAAAGGTCTCTTTACTCCTTCCTCGATAAGATAAATAGTTTTTTGATCTTTTATTTTTACCAAAGCTCCGTCTTCAAAACCGGTTTCTTCCGTAGCTAATACATAACCGGCAAAAAGACCGGCGCCGGCAAGTGCGGCAATGAGCCAAATAAAAAATTTTTTATTCATAAAATTGAATTTAATAAATTAATAAACCTTTCTTTTATTGTAGCACGGATAGGAAATTAGTAAAGAAAACAAAATAAAAACACCTCGCGTCAAAGCGAAGTGTTTTTAGTGTGAGGAAAAGACTATTTCTTTTTGCCTTTTTTAGCAACTTTCTTTTTAGCAACTTTTTTCACTTTTTTTACAGTCTTTTTAACTTTCTTCACGATTTTTTTAGCTTTCTTTTTCATAGGTTATTGCACCCCCTTTCATTGTAAGATTTGTTAAGATAATTTTTTCATCTTGCGATCGCAAGAAAAAATGTTTTGTAATTTTTTATAGACAAGCATGTTATAAAAAATTCGACCTATCTTTATTATAAACGCTTTTGACAAATAATTAAATAGATGCAAGAGAGTTATACACAGGTCGCCCATCGTAGATGGGCCGATGGCAAATTTCAAAATCACAAGATTGCAAGATTAAAAAATAAAAAAAGCAACTCATGAGAGTTGATTTTTTTTTCAAAAGGTGCTATTATTTTGGCAATAACGCCCCTATAGTTTAATGGATAAAATATCAGGCTTCGAACCTGAGGATGGGAGTTCGATTCTCTCTGGGGGCACAGAAAGTTCTTTAATAGGAGAAAAAAATGAATAAAAAAAACAAAGAGGTAGTATTTTGTTTTATTTGCGGTAAGAAACCCGTAAAGATTAAAAATGTCTGTCAGAATTGTTATCAAAAAATTTATTTTGGTTATTTGCAGCCGCCCGAAAAAATCAAAAATCTATTTTCTAAATTCAAGAAATGTCTTGTGCTGGATTGCAGATTAAACAGTATTACCGGCGGTTATTGCAGAGCCCATTATGAAGATTTGGAAATGAATCGTCCTTTTCGTCGAATCAAGAGTAGAAGTTCGACAAAAGTGGAAAAACAGACCAACAAAGGAAAAATCTGTCGGTTTGAAAGTTGTGATCGCCAAGCCACTTCGTGCGGTTATTGTCCTGCACATTATAATCAGTGGTTAAAGAAAAAAAAGGTAGAACCGCTTAGAAAGAAAAAGAAGAATCGTCAAAAGTAAAAAAGAAACCCCGTCCTTTTTAAGACGGGGTATTTTTATTTTCTTTTTCCAAAAATATGTTTCTTTTTTTCCGGATATTTGAAACCTTTGTAAAAACTGTAAATAGTGATAAGCGCCGAAAGTATAAGTAGTAATATCAACAAGAAACTCGGACCGGTAGTAAGCCCGCCGATTTTAAAATAAATGACTGGTAACTTTTCAAAAGCGCAAGCGGTGGTAGTAATAATATATTGTGTAGTGGTGACATAAACTATGGTGGTAGTCGGCGTAGTGGTGACCACTTCGGGAATAGTCGGCTTGATTTCCGGTTTTGTTTCGGGTTTAGGTTCGGTTTTTGCTTTTTCAATAATGTTTATCGTTGCATTTCCTTTACCGGTTAAAATATTTGTGCCCACTCCGTCATTGGCCAAAACTTGAGCGGCTCCAATTCCGACAGTCGCTTTACCAAGCGCCTTGGCTGCAAAATTTACAGTCACCAAACGTCCGTTTTTGCCGGTGTAACCGGGGTTAAGTACTATACCGGAAAAACCGGCGCTACCACCCGTGTTGGAAAATGTCGGGTTTTCCACCATCAAAGAAAAGATAGAATATTTGGTGGAAACGGAAATGACGGAAAGTTTGTCTGTCGGAAAATAAAGAGATGCTTGTGCGGCGTTCATGGCTTGATCGGCGCTATTTACATACAGAGAAATTTGGAAAGTTTCGCCGAGACGATAAGTCGCCGAACTCGGTGAAAAATACAAAGAAGCAGCTTCGGAAATAGAAACAAAAGCAAAAGAAGCAAAAACAGAAGCGACAAAAATCGCCAGTTTAATTTTGATTTTTCCGCGAAAATCTCGCATAAGCCCTCCTGGATAAAATGAGAAGTATAACTGCTGTTATTATTATAACCCAAAAATTCAAATTCGTATACCATCGCGGAGTCTGAACGGTCATCAATGAAACTATTCGTTCATTTCCGGCTCTGTCTATGGCTTTGACATAGATATTACTACGCATCTGTTGATCTTGCAAAACATAAGGGCTGGTTGCCGGAGTCCAGCGTCCTATTTTAAATTCCCAACCTAACAAGTGTCCGGTTTTTTCTTCTAACACTTCATAACGGGATACCCCGGAATCTTTGTCTATCGTGTCAAAAATCAAAGCTTTCTTGTCGGGAGCGATATTATTATCTTCATAAACAAAAAGATCAAAGTTTTCCGGAGGTATTTTGTCTAAATTTTTATAAATATTTTCCGTATCGTCACCTTTGAGACCGGTTTGAATATTGAAAGAAAGTTTTTTTCCCGAACTTTTTGTTTCCGTGCCAAAGCCGTTGTTTTTCAAAGTTTTATTTTGAGAAAAAATTATTTCACCGCGGCCGGTATTTTTGGTTTTAAAAATCAAAGATAACAAATAAGCTGAGTTTTCGTTGAATCCGCCGGGAGTAATACCTGAAAAAAATATTTTATTATGTTCGTCAGTTTGGTGAGGTTTTTCCACCCAATAATTGATAACCGAATTTCCATAAGAAAAATCCACCAGATCCAACAAATTTTCAGGAAAAATAACAGCGGTTTCCAAAGCGTTTATTTCTTCTTTGGCAGTATCCAAAAATAAATCCACTTGTATATATTCACCGATTTCAGGGTTATGGTTGGAGGCTGTGGCAAAAAATTCCGCAGCATTCGCAGGTGCAACAAAAAGAAAACACCCTAAGATGATGATTAATTTTCCAATCGTAATTTTCATAAATCTAAAATCAAAAATCTAAAATTTTATCAACCTGTCCAATAATAAGCCAAAATACTAAAATCTATCAAGTTGATAATATCATCGCCGTTGAGTTGTGAATTTTCAGTATTGATAAAACTTGTGGCGACCGTGCGTTTGTACCAATAAGCGGCAATGGAAAAATCAACCAAATTTACTCTACAATCGCCGTTAAGATCGCCTTTGGCCGGACATTTACTCGTAGGAACGGGCTTTTCCACTGTTTTGACACCGATCGTAAAAGGAAAAGAGTTGCTAAAAGAGCTTTCAATAAGGCCGATTTTCATTTTGATTTTGATTTCATAATTTCCTTCCGGCAACCCCAAGGTTTCTAAAAGATAAGAATAATTTCCCGAAGAATTGGAGATGGTTTGAAAAGTGGAAGTACTTCCGGAAACAGAATTTTTTAATTCCAGCAGAAGAATCGAGTTTGGTGTGCTTTGACCGTAAAATTCCAAACTGTCACCGCGTTTTATTTCTTGAGAATTAAAATATAAGGTCGGCGGAATCAGGATATTGCTTACTTGATAAGAATTTCCGGCAACCACGGTCAAAGGAAAAACCAAAGAAGAAGAATATCCGCCTCTTGAGTCGGAAGCGTAAAAGGTATAACGATAATTCCCGGCAGTAATGGAATTTAACAAATATTGAAAAGTTCCGGTTGAAGAAGCAAAAAAGGTGTTTACCAAAATTCCGTCGCGGAGAAAAAATATTTTGGCATTCGGATAAGCAAAACCGGAAAAGTTTACAGAAGAAACTAAAACAGGCAGAGAACCGCCGCCACCCCCACCGCCACCCCCACCTCCACCGCAAGAAGGACACAAAGATCCTCCGCAATCAACGCCTGTTTCGTCAAAATCTTTAATTCCGTTTGTACAATGAGTTCCGCAGGATCCGCAGAGAGATCCGCCACAGTCTACACCAGTTTCATCATAATCTTGAGTTTTGTTGGAACAGTGATAAGAGCTATTATCGATGGAAACGGTTACATTTTGTGTGACTACGGCGCCAAAAACCAAAGCCGGCAGAGCGGACAATAAAAACACAAGCCCCAAAAGGAAATATTTCGAGGCTTGTGTCGCAAAGATTGATTTTAACAATCGTTTAGGCATCTCCTTTTTTATTTTCGTCTGTATTTTCCGTTTTTTCTATTTTAACAATTTTGAAGTTTTTTAGCAACCAAATTTTCAATAACCAAAGCACGGCGATAATACCGAGTAAGATCAATGTTTCTTTCCAAGGCCATGCCCAAACAGTCACGGAAATCGGGGTTAAATCCGCTCCGTCGCTCATTTTGGCCAAAACAGTGGCTTTGACAGGACCAAAAAGATATTTTTTATCAAGAGTTGTTTTGAATGTTCTGTCATATCCCGGAAATACTACGCGCGGTTCCCAAGTGGTTTCAAACTTTTTCCAAAAATGTTTGAATTCAACTTTGCCTTCAGGTAAGAAAAAAGTATTGCCGGTATTTTTGACTTTAAAAGTCAGATCAACAGGTCCGTGAGCGATAAATTTCTTTGTTTCAACGGAAAAAATTTCTCCGGTTTTTTGCACGTCTCCACTGACTTCAAAGAGCATTACCGATCCTACGCGTCCGGCTACGCCAAGTCCGCTTTCGCCGGATGGCTTTTTATTTATTTCCGTGCCGCGAAAAAGAACCGCACCGTAATGTCCGCCAGGTTGGGCGTTTTTTGGCACATTCATCACAAAATCTATTTTTCTTCTTTCTCCGGCCGCTAAAACAAAATCTTTTTCAGAACTGTATTTAATCCAAGAAGCCAGACCGTAGTTCTGATCAGTTTCTCCTATTAAACTAACTTCGCCTTCCGCGCCTCCAACAAGATTTTCTCTTTCAGGACGAACGGAAATAGGATAATCGTTGGGGTTGATAACCGTGACGCTGCCATTCCAAGTATCTCCCGGATTCACCTGTGCTTTGAAGGAAAGCGGGTAGATAGAAATAGAAAGCTGCGCGGACGCAGCTTCTATTTTGAAAAGCGTACAACAAACAACAAAGAAAAAAACCGTAAGAACCCTCCAGTTCAACATGCTTTTCATAAAAATGAAATTAAATTGTTAATTTATGGATTGGTAATCGCGGTAAAGGTGATGGTACCTGTGTATTGACCGGATTCCTGAGTAGCCGGAGCATCGGCTCTAAATTCGTAAGCTACATTTTGAGCTGCTCCAACCCAACTGCTGATACCTGTTACGCGTTGATTGGTTGTTGGAAAGCCGGCCCAAAGTTTGGCTCCGTCAGTTCCCCAAAAACCTGTATTTTGCAAAGCGGCGTCAGTACCGGCCACCATTAAACGAAAAGAAAGATTGGCTCCTACTTCAGGAGAAGTTGTAGCGTTTGGCGCAGAGTAATTCCAAGCTGTAGCATCTGGAAAATTGACAGTGCCATCAGCATCCAAATCCAAAGTGGAATCAGCGTCGTCTCTTTTTACTTGTAAGTTGAAACCATTATGATCGTTGGTAGTGACTGTCAAAGAAGTATTGCCGTTGACAGGAGTTCCCGGAGTTAAAGTGCCGAGATTTATCGTGGAAGTCGCCAATGTTAAAGTGATGGTTGAAGTGACATACAAAACTATAGTTTGTTGTTCACTGTCTTCGGCAGCATTGGCCACGCCGAGATTTAAATATCCGCTATAAGCGGTAAACATCGCCATAAGGACGATGAAAGAAAGAAGTTTCCTCCTCATAAAATAAATTAGGTTAATAAATAAATTTATTAATTTATTGAAATGATTTAATGTTAAAATCATTCCACAAGGTATTATACTATTTTTTGATTTTTTTGATAATAGGGAGGTAGATGTGGATAAGTTTTAAGTTTGGAGAAAGAAGAGGAGTGAGGTATAATATAAAAGTCAAAAGTCAAAACGCAAAAGTCAAAACTTTGGAGTTCCGCAATGCGGGACGATCAATAATAAGTTTTGAGGTTTTAAGTTGTGGTTTTGAGATTTGACATTTGAGTTTTGAAATTTATTATGAGTTTTTTATTAAGATTAGCCATATTTTTAACCTGTAGTCTGTTTTTAGTTCAGACTGTTTTGGCGCAGAGTCAAATTGATAGGCAAACTTATGGCACGATTTATCATGACGCCACATCTTCTGATTTTCAACTCAAAGGTGGAGCCGGCGATCCGGCGGTCGGCAGAGCTACTAGTACAAACTATATTTATGATCACGGATTAGTAATGGAATTTCCTATGATGATGATTACTGTTGAACCGACTGTAAATTTTGGAGAAATATTACCAAATATACCAACTTTTGCCAGTTCTGCGGTTTATGTTACTATGCCGGGCTCGTTAAGCGGATATAATTTGTCAGTCAAAAGAGAAGATATAAATTCAACTGTAGATTTGACCATTGATTCATCGGTTGATTTTCCAGATTATACTCCTTGGAATCCGAGCGGCTCCGGCAATGCTACTACCACCCCGGGAAATAATCTGTCTTTTCGTGTAAAACAATCTGGTACAACTTCCAATTATAGTAATACTTGGTGGGGAAGTGATGATACACTGTTAAATGCCAAATATAGCGGATTTCCAACAATAAATTCGCAATTTATGAATTGCCCGGCGTGTAATTGGGGAACAACAGTGACCGTGATTGATTATCGCGCCAGCGCGCCGGTAAGTCAAAAATCAGGTAGTTATAATGGGGTAATTACTATAACGGCACTCGCTAATATTTAGGATTTTTGAATTTAGATTTTTGAATTAAAATTCGCGAAAAAAGCGAGTTTTTTGTTTATACACAAGTTATCCACAGTTTATTTATTTTGGCTAGCTTAGAGGTTTTTTGAAAATTGTATATATGGTATAATAATAATGTAATAAAATTATGCTAAATCGGAGGGGAATAAAATCCAAACTCCTTATTAACTTTCTAAAGAAAAATATAGAGAAAGCCATGTTTTTTGTTGCGTTAGTGACGGTTTTTTCTTTTATAGGTAAAGAAGTTTTAGCTATTCCAAACCTGATAAATTACCAAGGCAGATTGCGAGATAACACAGGAACGCCGATTACTACTTCTACCACTATTCAATTTTCTATTTATAACAACGCAAACGCCGGAGTTCCTACAGATACGCCAAGTTCCGCCGGACCTTTGCTTTGGACTGAAGTCTATGACGGCAGTTCCGGAAATTGTCCCAAAGTTCAACCTGATGCCCAAGGATATTTTACCGTAAATCTTGGTGCTTGCGGTGCTTTTCCGAGTTATTTGGATTTTAGCACAGGTACTTATTATTTGGCGGTAAAAATAGAAAGTGACAACGAAGCCAGCCCGCGTGTGATTTTGGCGACTCATCCGTATGCTTTCAATTCTGATAGAGTTGACGGTTTTCATGCTTCTTCCACTGCCGCGGCCAACACTCTTTTGGCCCTGGATAACAATTTGAATTTGAATATTTTATCCGGCAGATTTACAGGTGCAAACTTAACCATGAACAGTAGCACTGCCACTTCCAGTATTAGTGGAAATTTAGCCATTACCGGAAATACTTTGATGGCAACGACTACTATTGCCAATCTTATCTTAACCGGAGCATCTTCTTTTGGTACTATTTCCGCCGGTACATGGCAGGGTGATATTATTGCGACCAATTATGGCGGTACAGGACAAGATACCAGTGGTTGGACAGGTTTTGTAAAAATTAACAACGGTATTTGGTCCACTTCAACAGTAAACCTGACTTCCGATATCGCGGGAATTTTGCCGATAGAGAACGGTGGTACCAATGCCAGTAGTTTTAGTAATAATGAATTTATTTGGTTTAACGGCACGAGTTTGACGGGAAGCGGTTTTACCAGCACCTCTTTTATGGCCTCTGGTACGGACAATTGGGTTAATGTTGCAGGCGATACCATGACTGGAGCTTTGATAATAAATAACAATTTGAATGTTACAGGAAGTTCCACTTTGTCCACCACCACGATTACTCAATTGATGGTGGGAGAAAATTTTCCCGCAGAGATTCCAAGCGGTTCGGTTTTTGCTTCTTATAAAAAATATACAAATTTATCAAATTCAGGAGACGGCTTTACTTTGGGTAATGTTATGGGTATAGAGCTTGATCCTATAGAAGATGCTTCTACAACAATCAATACTTTGCTCAGTGTTACAACCAATGAAGGTAATAATAATAATTTTGAAGTTATCGCCGGTCTTTTAAATCAAGTTATTCATCAAGGTTCAGGATCGGTTAACATGATTTTGGGACAAATTTCTTCTGCCGAGTTGGACAATTCCACGGGAAGTGTTGGTGTTGCTTTTGGACTGAGAGGACAAACAGCGACTAATAGTTCCGGAGATGTAAATTTTAGCGGAAACATAGGATTGGCTTTGGGCTTAAGCGGTTATATTGAAAACGGTATAGGTAATGGGATTATTTCCAATGCTTCGGCTATTCAATCAGATTTTGGTATAGAAGGAGGAAATATTGGAACGGCTTTTGGAATGAGAATTAATAACCCGACCAGTGGCACGGGAACGGGAACAATCGGAAGTTTGTACGGACTTTATATTGAAGAACAAAATTTTGCTCAAAATTCCAATTTTAACATTTACTCCGACGGTACCGCTTCGCTGAATTATTTTGGAGGATCTGTCGGTATCGGCACCACTTCTCCGCTTTCCGCGTTGGATGTCTATGGTAATCTTTCGGTTACCGGCGCGAACAGATATTTGAATTTTGGAAATAATACAGGGACAGTTGGTTATGGTATTCGCGATAACGCCGGCGTTATGCAATGGAAGAATGCTAGCGGTGATTGGAATAATTTTTCCACCAAAGTAAATCATATTGTCAATGTAGCCAAAAGCGGTGGAGATTTTGACAATCTGGAAGACGCTATTGCTTTCGCCAATAGCGTGGATTATGACACTATAATAAATATTTATCCCGGAGTTTATGATGTTTCATCTACTTTGGTTGTTACCAGTACTCGTATAAAAGGTATTCGAGGTATGAGTAGAGAAGCGGTGATGATTCGTCCGACAACGGATCTGGTCAGTTCTCCCGGTCCTATTTTTGAAATAAATTTTTCAGAAGAAAATGATTTTTCTCTTCGTTTGTTGACCATTGACGGATCACAAACTGCGGGTTTTCAAAACACTGCCGGTTGTGATGCTATCAGAGTTAGTAATACCGGAAGTGTTTGGATGGATTTTTCCGAATTGGTGATTATAGGCACGGAGACAGGTATAGATATGCAAGTAGCCAACCTGTTAAATATTTTCAAAACCGATTTTTATAGTATCGGCAATATTGGCGTAAATTTGGATAATGGCGCTTCTGCTCAAGTGGAAAATGTTTATATGGAAGATGTTGAAAACAGATTTGTACATTTGAAAAGTACGACAGGTTCGTCATCTTTTTATATGGTTGGCAGTGAACTCGGATCCAACAGCGATTTGGGCACAGGGCTTTTTATAGAAGGAAACGGATCTTATGCGGAAATTCGTTATTCCAACAT
>CAYWMO010000003.1:0-15046 GCA_964459625.1 uncultured Gammaproteobacteria bacterium
AAGAGATGGGTTAAATTCGAAAAAGAGTTGAAAAAGAAATAAAATTTAAAAAAGCGGCGACTAGCCGCTTTTTTTAATATCTTCAATCGTCAATTGCAACTCCCGGTTTCCATTCCACTGGTTCACACCAATGCGAAAGACCAGATCTATTTTATCTCCGGGTTTTAAGACTTCTTTCCAATTGAGTGGGTGTTTATTACAATCACCAAGTCCAAAACCGATAGTTTTTTTGATTAGATGTGAATTGTGTTTGACCATTAAGCGCAGATGTTTACCGTCGTTTCCCACGGGCACGACCGAGGAGATGGTAAGATTCTTTGCTAAGTATTTTGGTTCTTCGTTGCCCACGCCAAACGGTTCAAATTTTTGCAACAGATCATAAAGTTTCCAATCCACTTCATCCAAATCTATTTCCGCGTCTATGGTTATTTGCGGAGTTAGTTCCAGATCTTTCAGTTTTTCTTCCGCGTATTTGAAAAACCTTTCTTTGAATTCTCCCAAAACATTTTTATTTTTTAAAGTGAATCCGCAAGCTTGGGGATGCCCGCCGAATTTTTCAAATAAGTCCGCGTTTTCCTGTAGCGCCTTGATAAGGTTGAATTCAGGAATACTGCGCCCGGAACCGGTTATTTCTTCATCTGTAATTCCCATGACCAAAGCCGGTTTGTAAAATTGTTCGCGGACTTTGCCGGACACTAAACCTAAAATTCCGGTCGGCCAGTTTTCTTTGGCGATAAGTAAAATGTTTTTGTTCTCTTGTTTTTCTTCTTTGATTTGGGATAGGGCTTCGGACACGATTTTTTCCGTTAATTTTTGACGATCAACATTATTTTTATTAAGTTGTGCGGCTAGAACATCAGCCTCTTGTTCGTCATCGGTAGAAAGTAAAGCAAACGCGCTATTGGCATGATCCATACGGCCGGCGGCATTCAGACGTGGTACGATTTGGTAGGAAATATTTTCCGAACCCAAACCCGAGGCGTTTTTTAATTTGTTATTTTCATCCAAAAGACCGGCGTATTTGAAAAGTTTTTTCAAACCGAAATTTTTTGTTTTATTTATTACCGTCAAACCGTAGCGAGTGAGTGTACGACTTTCTCCGAGCAAAGGAACCATATCACCGATACTGGCGATAGCCACCAAATCCAACATCCATTTTTCATATGCTTCGTGTGTCTGTCCGTCTGGCAGAAGGGGGTTGTTTTTGGCGTGCTCCTTAAGTAGTCCTTGCGCCAATTTGAAAGCTACAGCCGCTCCGCAAAGTCCTTTATCCGGATATGGTTCGCCAGGTACCAAATGGTGTATTATCGCATCCGCCGGCGGGATATTTTCAGGTACCACATGATGATCGGTGATCACCACGTTCATGCCGTTTTTTTTCGCCAATTCCACTTCTTTAAAATTACTGACTCCGCAATCACAAGTGATTATCAGATTTATTTTGTTTTCTTTGAAATATTCCACCGTGTTTTCATTAAGTCCATAACCGTCAATTTCACGATGGGGAATAAAAACGGAAACATTTTTGGCCCCGAGTTTTTTGAGTGTATTGATAAGAATGGTGGCTGCGCAAACTCCGTCAGCGTCATAATCTCCGTGTACGGCGATATTTTTGTTTTGGGCAATGGCATCAAAAACAATTTTAACGGCTTTGGCCATCTGTGCAAACAAAAAAGGATCATGGATGTCAGTTCCGTAATCTGGGTTCAAAAATTCATCGATTTTTTTTTGGTCACGCAGATTTCTATTCCAAAGGAGTGTAGTAATGATCAAAGGCAGTTCCGGGTGAGAAGACAAAAAATCTTGAGATGGTGGTGGTAATACAACCCATTTTTTCATGATCTTAAGTTTATGATTAATAAAGCGCCGGAGCGATGGTAAAAAGCAACATGGCTAAAATTCCAACTACGGAAATTACAATCCACACCGCTTTAGCTGTTTTGTGTTTCATACAAATAAAATTACAAGATTTAAAGATTATGAAATTAAAAATTTTTGAAAATTTATCTTTTTAAAACTTCCAAATATGTTTCTGTCGGAATATCAACCTTACCGTGAGCGATCATTCGTTTTTTACCTTTTTTCTGTTTTTGAAGCAGTTTAAGTTTGCGAGTGTAATCACCACCGCTCATAGTTTCGATGACATCTTTACGCAAAGCTGATAATCTTTCCGAGGCGATTATTTTTCCTCCGACCGCGGCTTGAATTTTAACTTCAAACTGTTGTCTTGGTAAAGAATCTTTGAGAGAGCCGGTGATTTTTTTCCCGACTTTGTAGGCATCTTCTTTCCAAACCAAAGTAGCTAAAGATTCAACCGGATCTTCGGCAATAATAATATCCAATTTTACCACTTCGGTTTTTTCATAATCCATATATTCGTAGTTCATTGAAGCATAACCGGAGGTAACGGTTTTTAATTTATCATAAAAGTCGGTAATTAAAGAGGCGAGTGGCACTTCGTAATGAAGCATGGCGCGTTGATCAGAGCCGGTGCTCAAATATTGAGTATTTATATAGCGCCCCTTTCTCTCGGAAACCAAACCCATTACATTACCCACGTAATCTTTTGGAGTGATAATATCCAGTTTCATCCATGGTTCGAAAACTGCGGTGATATGACTGGGATCAGGCATTTCTTGCGGACTATGAATGGTAATTTCTTTTCCTTCGCTTTTGATTATTTTGTAAGCCACACTCGGAACAGTGATGATGATTTCTATTTCGTATTCGCGTTTTAAGCGTTCTTGAAAAATATCCAAATGAAGCATACCTAAAAATCCGCAACGAAAACCAAAACCCAAGGCCTGAGAGTGTTCTGGTTCGAAAAATAGAGCCGAATCGCTGAGTTTTAGTTTTTCAATAGCGTCGCGCAAAGATTGATATTCGTCACCCTCTTTGGGGAAAATACCGGCGAACACCATAGGCTTGACTTCTTTGTATCCGGGCAGTTGTTCCAGGTTTTTGTTTTCTTCGACAGCTTCTTTGGTGGTTATCGTATCGCCGACGCGGCAATCACGAACCTCTTTCAATCCGGTGACTACATAACCTATTTCGCCGTTGTTGATTTTTTCGTTACTGATAAATTTCGGAGTGTAATAACCAACATCCAAAGCGTCGGCTGGAGTTTGAGTTCCCATCAAATAAATTTTATCGCCTTTTTTTATTTCTCCGTCGATAACCCTGACGGAAGCGACTACACCTTTATATTCGTTGAAACTCGAATCAAAAATCATGGCGCGAGCCGGTAGGTGAGATGTTTCTTTCGGTGGCGGAACTTTTTCAATGATGCGTTTTAAAATTTCTTCGACTCCGACACCGGTTTTCCCGGAAGCCAAAATTATTTCATTTTCATCGCATCCGATCAGGTGGATGATTTCCGCTTTGGTTTTTTCGACATTGGCCATCGGCATGTCTATTTTGTTTATCACGGGAATTATTTTTAAATCTTGTTCCAAAGCCAAATAAAGATTACCAATGGTTTGAGCCTGAACTCCTTGAGTGGCGTCCACCAACAAAATAGCGCCTTCTACCGCGGCCAAAGAACGAGATACTTCGTAAGTGAAATCCACGTGTCCGGGAGTATCTATCAAATTTAAAATATAATCTTGTTTATCAAAACGATATTTCATTCGTACCGGCGTAAGTTTGATGGTAATACCGCGTTCGCGTTCCAGCTCCATAGAATCTAACAATTGAGCTTTCATCTCTCTTTTTTGCACTGTGCCGGTGAATTCCAAAAAACGGTCGGCCAAGGTACTTTTACCGTGATCAATATGAGCGATAATACAAAAATTGCGAATATTTTTTTCCATAATTAATCGTTGGGGTTGATAAATTCTTCGTTTGGCACGGAACGTATTTTTAACCATTGTCGTTTGAACGAAGCGAATAAATAATTTATTTCCGGCAATTTAAAAAGATAACATGACAGATAGAATACGGTCAAGCCGATGGCGGCACATAAAATTGTTTGCAGAAAGACTCCATAAAATCTTGTTTGGTCGAAAATATTTCCCAAAATATTTTCAAAGTAATAAGTCACCGCGTAAGTCGGAGCGAGTGCACCGAGAATTTGCAACAAAAAATAAGACAAATTTAATAAATTGTTTTTTCGAAGTTTGAAATGTAAAAATAAAAAAAGCGACGACATGTTGATAGCGGCACCGATGGCGCTACCCATGGCTAAACCACAAACGCCGTATTTCTGCATCAATAAAATTGCCGCGACAATGGCCGCTATTTCACTGATTACACCGATGAAAAACGGAGTCTTGGTATCGGATAAAGAATAAAAGGCTCGAGCCATCAAAGGGATGATACTTTGAAAAAACATTCCGAGCGTAAAGTAAAATAAGGTTTGTGCTGTGGTCAAAGTGGCATGCCAATCAAAAGATCCGCTTCCTAAAACAAGTCGAACGATTTGCAAATTTAAAATGAGGAAAATAACGAAAAAAGGCGCGATTAAAAAAATAATTTGTCGCAAAGTGGCATGGTATTTCTCTGTGAACGAGTCAATGTTTTTTTCTGCAGCCAATTTGGACATCACGGGAAAAACGGCCAGAGCGAAGGGGATACCGATAAGACCTACAGGTACGGCTTGTAAGTTGTTGGCCAGAGTGTAAACAGCTAAACTGCCTGCGGGTAAAAAAGACGCCAAAAAAGTAACAACCAGCAAATCTATCTGAGCTATGGCCAATCCGGCGGTGCGAGGTAACATCAGTTTACCTATCAAACGCGTTTCCGAATTTTTAAAATCAAGAATTTTTTTAAAACGAAATCCGGCCTGATAAGCGCCGTAATATTGCACGGTCATGTGTGTGAAAGCCCCGAGGACCACGCCAAAAGCCAAACCGTTGATACCAAATATGCTCGTGAGATAAACAGTGCCGAAAATAATACCCAAATTGTAAAATAAAGGCGCGACAGAAAAAAGAAAAAATCTTCGTAAAGATTGTAAAACCCCACCGAAAACCATGGATAGACCGAACAGAAAAGGGGATAATAACATTATACGCATCAGTGAAGTCGTTAGTTCTTTGTTTTCCGTCGTAAAACCGGGAGCCATCAACGATGTCAAAGACGAGGCGAATAAAAATCCCACTATTCCGAGAATTATCATGAACAAAGCCATGATGTTTATAATATTGTTGGTTAGGTCCCAAGCCGCTTGACGATCGTTTTCATTTTGATAAAAAAGTTTTGTGAATACGGGAATAAATCCGGCGGATAAAGCTCCGACTATCAAGAGATTGTAGATAAGATCGGGAATTTTAAAGGCCGCATAATAAGCGTCCAAAACCGGGCCGGCGCCGTAATAATGTGCCAAAACTCGATCACGAAAAAGACCGACCACACGAGACAATAAAGTGGCTCCGGAAATCACCAGAGCCGAGCCGGCTATGGTTTTGAATTCGGCGTTTAAATTGAATATTTTTTTTTGGAACATGGAATCCTATTTGTTTAACGGAGGCATGTTAAGCATCAGAAAAGCGTAAGTGGTTTTGTTTCTTTGGTCACTCTTATTTTCAGCGTAAATGGTTCCGGTATAACCGTCATAGCGAGAAAAATCGATTTTTTTGTAATCGGCGCCGTCGCTCGAAGCGTCAATTACAAAACGCTGGCGTTGCAATTCATTTTTATAATAATTTACGAAAGTGTTGTAATTATTGTCCACGTCTTCCCACTCGAGTTTGAAATTGTCTTTTTTATCGGTTACCGGAGAGGCAATAGTTTGAAAGAGACCCTTGAAATCGGTTTTTTCATTTTTATTTGGTTCCGAATTTTCTCCGCCGAACAAAAACGGCAATAATACTATTTTGGGAAAGATAGCCGCCAACTCCACTCGACGACTTTTGTATTCGCCGGAAATAAAGGTCATGTCTTTAACTTTGTCTTTGTTGTAAATCGGGATGTCTTCAAGAGGAAAATTTAAAGGTAAGACAGTAACGGTCTTTGGACCGGAACCGATATAAAATTTAACTCCGATAAGTAAACCCATGATAAGCAAAAACAGGAAGCTGCAACCGACAAAACAGGATTTTCGCAATCCGTGCGAACCCTTGTTAAGTTCATGAATGGGCGGCTCCACTATTTTTACGTCTTTTATGAGGTCTTTTCGGCGCATATTTGATATGAAATTGTTATCAACATTTTATCAGGTTTTTCGCTTTTTGTATAGAGTAATCTGTGATACAATATGTCTGTAATTAAAATCGTAGTTTATATAGCTTTTTTATGAAAATTTCGTTCCACGGAGCGGCGGGGGAAGTGACCGGTTCTTGCACGATGTTGGAGGTTGGCGGTCAAAAAATTTTGATAGATTGTGGATTGTTTCAGGGTAGTAATTTTGCCGAAGGAAAAAACTTTGAAGATTTCACTTTTGATCCCAAAGAAATAAGCGCCGTGATTTTGACTCATGCTCATTTGGATCATATCGGACGGTTACCAAAACTTATCAAAGACGGTTTTTCAGGTCTTATTTATTCTACTGCGCCTACCGCCGATCTGGTAGGTTTGGTTTTGGAAGATGCTTATGAAATCATGGAATATAATCATCGTAAATTTAGCACTCCTCTTTTATACAGATTGGAAGATGTTAATACGGTAACCGGCAGAATAAAAATTTTTAATTATGAAGATACTTTTAATTTAGGGCGGGGTTTCTTTAATCGTAACAAAATAAATATCACTTTTCACGAAGCCGGTCATATTTTCGGTTCGGCTTTTGTAGAAGTGGAAAGCGAAGGAAAGAAATTGATTTTTTCCGGAGATATCGGAAATGTCAATGTGCCTATTTTACAAGATACCGCCGATTTACCGGAAAAAGTTGATTTTTTACTTTGTGAATCCACTTATGGCAACAGATTGCACCCGGTAAATTTGGATCGTAAAACGGCGATAGAGATCAAGATAAGAGAGGCGATGATGCGTGGAGGAACTTTATTAATACCGGCTTTTTCTATCGAACGCACTCAAGAATTACTTTACGCGCTCAATGAATTGGTAGATGTGGAAGGTAAATTCAAAAATATACCGATATTTTTGGATAGTCCTTTATCCATTCGCGCCACCAGAGTTTTTCAGCGACATACTCAATATTACGACAAAGAAGCTTTCAAATATCTCAGTGCCGACAGAAATATTTTTGAATTTTCAAATTTAACACTGTGTGAAAGCAGAGAAGATTCCAAAAAAATTAATGCTGTACCGGGAAGTAAAATTATTATTGCCGGCGCCGGAATGATGAACGGTGGTAGAATATTGCATCATGCGTTGCGTTATTTGACGGACGAGAGAAGTACTTTGTTATTTGTGGGTTTTCAAGCTCCGGGTACTTTGGGTCGTCGGATTTTGATGGGAGAATCACCAGTTCATATTTTAGGAGAAAGAATGCCGGTAAAATGTAAAATTGATTTTTTGGATATTCTTTCAGCTCATGGTGATCAGAAAAAATTGATCAAATGGCTCGGTAGCGCTCGTAAATGGCCGAAAAAAATATTTTTAAACCATGGAGAAACGGAAGTTACCACGGCCTTTGCACAAAAAATAAATGAAGAGTTTGGTATAGAACCGATTTTAGCAGCTCCGCACACGGAATATGAAATTTAAATATTTGTTTCAAAATAGCTTCTAGTGGAGAATAAAGTTATCCACAAGATAGTTTAAAGAAGTAAATTATTTATCTAAAATTAGCCAAAATAACGGCTAATTTTTTGTTTTCTATCATTTGACTCAGTTTTAAAAGTGGTGTAAAATGGAATCAAGTGGGGAAAAGTGGAGAATTGGAAAAGAATGTTTGTCTTTTTCAATAACATCTTTTTATGTTAATAGGCGAATACAACCACAATCTAGATGATAAGTTTCGCTTGGCCATACCGGTCAAATTTCGACGCGAACTTGAGGAGGGGGCGGTTATTACCAAAGGTTTGGATAACTGTTTGTTTTTGTATACAAAAAACGAATGGACCAAACTGGCGGAGAAATTGGCAACATTACCTTTTTCTCAAGCCAATAGTCGCGCGTTCGCTCGTCATATGTTATCCGGAGCTTTTGAAGCGGAGATAGACAAACAGGGCCGAGTGGTTATTCCTGAATACTTGAGAACCTTCGCAGGTTTAAAAAAGAATTTGATAATCGCCGGCTTGTATAATCGAGCGGAAATTTGGGATGCTGATTCTTGGAATATTTATAAAACAAAAACCGAAAAAGAAAGCAATGAAATAGCGGAGAAGATAAACGATTTAGGAGTTTAATATGCGACATATCCCGGTTTTATTAAACGAAGTGCTTGAAAATTTAAATTTGAAAAAGGGCGCCAAAGTAATCGACTGCACTTTAGGTGACGGTGGGCACAGTGAGGCAATTTTGGAAAGTATCGGACTAAGGGGTAAATTGCTCGGATTGGATGCCGATCCCGAATCTATTTTACGCGCCAAAAGATTTTTATATCGTTTTGAAGATCAAGTCGTGTTTGCCAGAGAAAATTTTTCTAATTTAGAAAAAGTGGCGCAAGAAAACGAGTTTGTTTCCGTTGATGCGATTTTGTTCGATTTGGGTTGGAGCAGTCCGCAATTTGCCGAGCGTAGCCGTGGTTTCAGTTTTGATAAAGATGAACCTCTTAATATGCGCTATGACAATAAATGTCAGGTTTTCGGTAACGATAATTGTATAGACGCCGCCCATATAATCAATGAATACAGTTTGGAAGATTTGGTTTGGATTTTTAAAAACTATGGCGAAGAGGATTTAAGCAGAGAAATAGCCGGAGAAATTTTAGCCGAAAGAAAAATTAAACGCATTACAACCAGTCGTGAATTGACGGAAATAATTTTGAAAGTTTATCGAAAAAAATTAAGAACCGATAAAGAAATTCCTTGGGTCGGCGGAATACATCCGGCCACCAAAGTTTTCCAGGCCTTACGAATTGCTGTTAACAACGAATTGGAAATTTTAAAAAATATTTTACCTGCGGCTTTCAAATTGCTTGGTAAAAGTGGAAGATTGGCCGTTATCAGTTTTCATTCACTTGAGGACAGGATAGTAAAACAATTTTTTCAGAGCTTGCCTTATGCACAAGCCAAAATAATTACCAAAAAACCCATTAGCGCTTCTGAGGAGGAAATAAAAAATAACCCCAGAGCGCGCAGCGCAAAATTACGCGTAATCGAAAAAATATGATCGGAAAAATAATAAAATTTCAAAATAGAATAAACTATTTTATCGGCGAAATTCGAGAATCGACGATTTTTTTCTTGAGAATGCCGGGTTGGTTGCTTGGTACCCGTTGTCGCTTGTGTTTGGTATCCGCCAATTTACTTCTTATAATTGCGTTTGTTTTGCAGATAGCCGCCGCTTCCGGTACGGGTTATGAATTGAAAAAATTGGAAAAAACCATGGAAGAAATAAGTTTTGAACAGCAAAAAATAGAAGCTCAAATTGCGTCCGTTAATTCATTGGCTCTCCTCAAAGGCAAAGTGGAAAGTTTGTCTATGGTAGATTCCCCGCGGTTAAAATATTTAGAAGCCCCGGCTACTTTTGTGGCGGTAAATTCCCGCTAAACTTGATTATTAAAAACAACCGCCAAAGAGTTTGGCGGTTTCTTTGTTTTTATGGTAAAATACAAGCGGATAAAAATTCGGTTTATTTTTTAAAAATTATGTTTATTTTGGTTTTACCAAGATTGTTAGCGGAAACATTTTTGGATTTTTTATATTTTCCTTTTTGGTGGTATACCGTCGGAACATATCGGGCTTGGTTGTGGTGTTTTGAAAAAATGTCGGCGGGGAACGATTATTTGGCTCCTGGTTTGTGGCTGAGAAATATTTTTGTCCCTATGTATGGGCAATATGATTGGGAAGGTCGGATTATCAGTTTTTTTATGCGTCTTTTTCAGGTGATTACAAGATCTCTGGTGCTATTTGTTTGGGTGATCCTTTGTTTTTGTTTGTTTTTGTTTTGGTTGGCGTTGCCGATTTTGGCGGCTTACGGATTTTTGTCAATTAAAGTTTAGTTTATGGAATTTAAAAAAACAAAAATTTTACCTTTATCATATTGTGATAAATGTTTACAAACCGGAGAAAACGGCAAACGTCGTTGTTTTGCTTGTAAAGGCATAGGAGTAGCTCATAAACCGCGTCAGATGCTATTGTTTTGGAAATTTCCTTTAACTTATTATCATCTTTCTCTTGTACAATCGCGACTTTGGTGGAATCGCGGAAGACGCTTGGTTTTGACTTTGTTATGGTTGAATTTTTGGGTTTGGGCCGGGCTATCCGTTTATCAGCAAGGGTCATTTGAATATATTTTTAAAGGACCGGATTATTTTAGTGTGTTTATATCGCAAATTTCCGGATTTCAACAAGGACTTTTTTGGTTTGGGGTTTTGACTTTTATATATCTTTGGTCGAGAATAATTCGAGAAAAAAAACATTATAAAAACGTGGAAAAACACGATTATCGTCAGGATTTCAAAGAAGTAAGCGAAGCAACGCCTCTTTCGTGGTCTGAAATAACAAAAACCCCCCGTCGTCAAAGATTAAATATAGAAGAAACTTTTACCGATGAAGCGATATGGTCGGTGGTAAACACTTTCAAAGAAGCGCGTAATCTGGGGCATCGAGAAGTTACGCCTTTGCATCTTTTTTATACCCTGCTTTCTTCTAATAGGATAGCCAATGTTTTTATACGTTTGGGCTACCCTTCGGATTTTTTGCGTAAAAAAATCGCGGAAGAGTTATTGTTTAAAAATGAAAATTTGGGAATATTTCCTTTACCCGATAGAGATGTTTTTCAAATTTTATTCTTGGCTTACGAAGAAGCTTACGAAAATCATCAAGAATATGTCAGTGTGGTTGAAATGTTATCGTCCGTTATTTTTTTCACTCCGAAGATTCAAGAATTTTTATTTGATTTGGGCATCGAAAGTTCCAAAATAAAAAACGTAATCATGTGGGCGAGAATAAGAGAAAAACTTTATCGACAATATGTGAAATATGCTCGAGTGGGAGCTGGTAAATCCAAATACGGTTTGGACAAAGCCATGACTGCGGTCGCTACGCCGTATTTGAATAATTTTAGTGAAGACATGACTATATTGGCTCGTTACAATCGTTATGATCCTTGTTTGGCGCGCGAAAAAGAAATGGAAGAATTGTTTAGGATTGTGGAAGGTGGTCAAGGAAATATTGTTTTAGTAGGAGAGAATGGAACCGGTAAAATGAGTATTTTGGAAGGGTTAGCGCAAAAAATGTCGGGAGACGATGTGCCGAAAAGATTGCAAGATAAAAGATTGGTGCGTTTAAAAATATCTTCTTTGCTTTCTGGAACCACGCCTTCGGGGGCTGTGGAAAGAATAAATAATATTTTTTATGAAATAGCCAAAGCCGGCAATATTATTTTGTGTATTCATAACATTCATGAACTTTTCGGCGTTAGCGCCGGAAATTCCAGCAGCTTGGATGCAGCCGGAGCATTGGCGGAAAATTTATCCAAAAGTGGATTTTTAACAGTGGCCACAACTACACCTGAAGAGCTTGTTAAAACTTTTAGCGGTACGGTTTTAGGTAATATTTTTACCAAAATAGATGTTCCGGAGATGAATGAAGATCAAGCTATACAAGTAACGGAGGCAAAAATAGGATTTATTGAACATAAACATTCGGTTTTCTTTTCTTATGACGCTTTGGAAAAAGCTGTTAAGTACAGTCATCGTTTTCTACATGATATTTTATTACCCGGAAGTGCTTTGGAAGTGACAGTGGAAGCCGCGGCTTTTACTAGAAATAACAAAGGTGTTAATTCTTTGGTGACTGCGGAAGAAGTTGCTAAAATAATTGCCGACAAAACAGGAATTCCAGTTTCTTCCGTTAGTGCCCAAGAAGGTGCGAGATTGATGCGTTTGGAAGCGGAAATGCACAAGAGAGTTGTCGGGCAAGATGAAGCGGTGGAAGCGGTGGCTTTTGCCTTGCGTCGAGCTCGAGCGGAAATTCGTTCGCAAAATAAACCTATTGCTACCTTTTTATTTTTAGGTGGAACCGGTGTGGGAAAAACCGAATTAGCAAAAACCATTGCTGAAATTTATTTTGGTGGCGAGAAAAAAATGATTCGTTTGGATATGAGTGAATATCAAGACAGAGAAAGTATTAATCGTCTTATTGGTATGACCGGACAAAAAGGTAGCGGTATTTTGACGGAAAACGTCAAACGTAATCCTTTTTCACTTGTATTGCTTGACGAAATAGAAAAAGCCGATAAAGAGGTTTTGAACTTGTTTTTACAGGTGATGGATGACGGTCGTTTGACCGATAGTATGGGTAAAGTGGTTGATTTTACCAATACTATCATTATTGCCACCAGCAATGCCGGAACTTCTTATGTGTCGGAAGCTCAAAAAGAAAAAGTTCCTTCGGAAATTATCAAGGAAAAATTGATTCGCGGAGAACTGAAACAATATTTTCGCCCGGAATTTATCAACCGTTTTGACGGTATAATTTTGTTCAAAGAATTGCAAAAAGCGGATTTGAAAACGATAGCCGGATTGATGCTTTCTCGTGTGGTGAAAGATCTAGAAATCAAAGGAATAGAGATGGTATTTGACGATGCGGCTTTGGAATTTTTGGCGGAAGTCGGGTTTGATCCGGAGTTTGGCGCCAGACCTATGCGCAGGGCTGTGCAGGAAAAAGTGGAAAATAAATTGGCAGATCTGTTTTTAAGCGGTAAAATTGGGCGTGGTAGTAAAATAAAATTAACCGGCAGAGGGGAAATAATATTTTTATAATTTATGTTTGTTTTAATAAAATCGCATTTTAAAGACCGTTTTGTTTTTTACAGCTTAATTATTTCTTTTGTTTTTTCCGTTTTGTCTTCGTTTTATATTTTCGGTCGAATAGATTGGGGATTAGAGAGGTTGTTTTTGCATTACAATATTATTTTTGGTGTTGACAGATTGGGAGAAATAAAAGATTTATGGTATTTTTTTGCCGGAATCGTCGGAGTTTTTATTTTTAATTATTTAACTTCTTTGTTTTTATACACCAAAGACAAGGTGCTTTCTCGAACAATAATGTTTTTCGGCGGAGTTTGGCAGATTTTTATGTTTATAGCCGTTTCGCTCATAGTATCTTTAAACAATTGATATGAAAAGCGGAGAATACGAAAAAAAGAACATTGATTGGAATTATTTTATTTATATAGTAGTGTTGATGTTTTTCGGTTTGGCTATGTTGGCTTCAGCTTCCGCACCTTTGGGTTATATCAAATTCAACGATTCATATTTTTATTTGAAACGCCAACTTTTTTATGGAGTTTTACCCGGATTGGTGTTGTTTTTTGTAGCGCTCAAGGCTAAATCCGAATGGTATCGACGTTTTGCTTGGCCGGCTTATGGGCTCGGTCTTTTTTTATTGGTGTTGGCTTTCTTTCCCGCCACTTCGTTGATTATTAACGGTAGTAGCAGTTGGGTACAAATTTTCGGTTTTAGTTTTCAGCCGGGAGAGTTTATGAAACTAGGTTTGATCTTGCTTTTGGCGGGTATGCTTTCCGATCCTCATCGAAATATTAAAGATTGGCAGAACGGATTGTTGCCGGTTTTGATTTTTATCGCCATACCGCTGGGTATGGTTTTGTTACAACCAGATTTGGGAACAATGTTGATTTTGGGGGTAATCGCTTTTTTTATGTTATTTGCAGCTAAATTGCCTTGGAGTTATTTGATAATTATCGGTTTATTGGGAGTGACTTTTTTTGGAGTTATGGTGGCACTCAAACCTTATCGTATGGAAAGATTAAATATTTTTATGCACCCCGAACTGGATCCGCAAGGTATAGGTTATCATGTAAATCAAGCTTTTTTAGCTGTGGGTTCAGGTGGTTTTTGGGGTTTGGGTTTTGGTCATTCGCGTCAAAAATATCAATATCTCCCGGAAGTTAACGCTGATTCGGTTTTTGCGGTTGTCGCTGAGGAAATGGGCTTTTTGATTTCTGCTTTTTTGATTTTGCTTATAGGACTCATTGCTTTTCGCGGTTTGAAAATAGCAAAAAATTGTGAAGACGATTTTGGTAAATACGCAGTTATCGGAGTGACAGCTTGGTTTTTTTGTCAATCTTTTATCAATATCGGCGCTATGGTTGGTATAATGCCCCTTACCGGAGTGCCTTTACCGTTTGTTTCTCATGGAGGTTCGGCAATGTTGATTTCTTTGGTTGCGGTCGGAACGGTCTTGAATTTGAGTAAAAACGAGTAGATAAAGATTGACAAAAAGATTAAAATGTTCAAAGATTAAAGAAATAATCAATTTTAAAATAAAAAATTATGCGTTTATTGGTTTGCGGAGGTGCCGGCTTTATCGGTTCCAATTTCATTCGTTATATGCTCGGTGAACACCCTGATTACAAAATAGTCAATTACGATAAATTGACTTATGCCGGCAATTTGGAAAATTTAAAAGATGTAGAAAATAACCCTAATTATACTTTTGTTCAAGGTGATATCGTGGATTTGGAAAATTTGGATAAAGTTATCAAAGAACACAATATCACTCATGTGATAAATTTTGCCGCAGAAACTCATGTGGACAGGTCTATTCATGGTGGGTGTAAAGATTTTGTTCTGACTAATACCTTGGGCGTGCAGATGATTTTGGATGCGGTGCGTAATAATAAATCGGAGAAATTTGTTAATGTTTCCACGGACGAAGTTTACGGTTCTTTGGAGTTGGATGAGCCGAGTCGTTTTACCGAAAACACTCCGATTGAGCCAAACATGCCTTATGCGGCAGCCAAAGCCGGTGGAGATTTGATGTGTCGCGCTTATTTTGCCACGCACAAAGTTCCGGTAGTGGTGACTCATTGTTCCAATAATTACGGATCCTATCAATTTCCGGAAAAATTGATTCCGTTTTTCATATTCAAACTTCTCAAAGGTGAAAAAGTTCCGGTTTACGGCGACGGTTTGAATGTGCGCGATTGGATTCATGTGGTTGACCATGCGCGAGCTTTGGATTTGTTGCTGCACAAATACTTAATGCTATAAGAACTTCTTCACAATTTA
>CAYWMO010000004.1:0-14102 GCA_964459625.1 uncultured Gammaproteobacteria bacterium
CATCTCTAGGTCAATTGGTTTTATCGGCAAGTTGTTTTCTATGTAATAGATATCATTTAATATAACTTCTTTTATTTTATTATTATATTTAAATAACACTTCAAGATCTTTTATTATTTTATATACAAACTGATAATTACTATTTAAAAAATAGTTAGACACATACAAATCAGTCGCACCTTCAACCGATTCCACCGGCCACCAAGTCAAACAAGTATTATCCGTGCCATTGGCGGTATAAAAAGGATATCTGACATCTTTTTCCACGCAATAACCTTCCCAACCCAACAAAGCGTTGATTGATTTCAGCGGAGCGCATGTGCTACCGCTATTTTCTCCTCCGCAAGAATCAGTAACGCTTGGATCGCAACTATCCCCCTCTTTCAATCCACCAAGACACACACCTTTGGCATAATCCCCCACACTGGCATTGCCTCCGAGATAAACATTTTTTCCTTTATAACCGTATTTTTTGTAACTGCAATCACACTCGCCTCCGGAACACAAATTCACATTTTCACTAAATCCTTTTTTGAATTCTCTGTCCGCGCCAGTAGCGGTAGTATCTCTCAAAACCCAAATATCAAACGGACTGTCTTGTTCCGGATATCCGCGACAGGATAATCCCGGAGACGCTTTGGAATCATCAAAAATATTTGTAGTATCTTTCGCGTCCAAATCATAAGCAGCATAAGGCATTGCCGGGAAAACACATTCTTCACCGGAACAATACCCTGTTAAATCAGGAACTTTGGCGCTCTTGCAAGTTTCTTTTACTGAAATTTTATCATTAACATTACAAGCAGTAGTAGTAACTTCGGTGTGTACCAATTTATTTTCCGGAAGAACAAAGAAAGGAATTCCGTTTAAACTAGATACGGCCGGATATGATATCTCTCTAACTTGTAAATCGTAAATCTGATAAGAATTGAACAGTGAATACCCGGTAAATTCTTCGGCATTCCAAGCGGTAGATCTGCTCTGATAGGTTTTTTTGGTAAGCGGAATATTTTTTTCCGGAGTTGAAGTAACGATATTCATACACTGTCCGTCGCTGGTCGCGCCGGCTTGGGCTTTGGTGCACAATCCCAAACGATAACAACGACTGCTGAGTTGTCCGGTGTCCCCGTCTCTGTTGGTCATATATTCACTGCAATAAGACCAGAGTGAACAAGTTCTATCAAGCATCACTTTCATGACAATATTGGCGTCATTGCTGGAATTGCTAATAGGGGTTACCAAAGCTCCGCCGTTTGTTTCCGAAGCCGCATAAGTGGCCGCCGTATTCCAAGATTTGGTCGGGTTATCGGTTTTATCAAACAAAACGCACCCGGCGCTCAAACTGGCTTTACCGGAACAATCTTTTTGCGCGTCGGAAATTTTACTGTTATCTATTAAATAGTATTCTTTATCCGGATCAGAACAAACATCATTGGCGTCGCTAGTGCAATCTTTGTCAAATTGACATTTTTTGCCACTAACCGCACATTTTTTACTTTGGGAATCGGAATATCTGTCGGCAAACAAAGTACAACCGGACTGATCGGCCGAACAAATACCGACATAATTTTGATAATTATCCGAACCGTAAGACGGCAAATATCTACCATTTACTGCAGAAGAGTCGGCATAACAGACCGTGCTGGTAGTTCCTTTGAGTAACCATCTTAATTCTCCGGTTTCAGTTTTTTTCCATTCGCAAAGACGGTTAGCAAATATTTCCGGATCTTTAAAATAGTAAGTCGCGGCGCCTGATTTCCAAGCATCACAACCTTCGGCTTTATCGTTGCAAACCGAATTTTCAAAATCCGAAGTGTTTGGTTTAATTTTCAAATAAACATCCTGATATTTGCGATTGCCGTCAGAAAGTAACACCGAGGAACCCAAAGCCGTACACCCGGCCGCCGCAGAAGCGCAAGACATTTTTTCATCTTTGAGCACCAAATAAATCGGGGTATTGGATTTTGGCGGTAATACGACGGTGGCGGGAGTATAATATTCCGACAAAGCGCCCAATACTCCGGACGGCGCTGTCACTCTTTCCACATAACAACCGCTTTCTTCTTTGGCGGAAAAACATTTCAACACTACTCCGCCAACTGTCGTACTCAATTCTCCGCCGACACCGATAGTGCCAAACTCGGATTTTTTCAACCAAATATTATGAATGATATATTTATCGCTTTCCGCGCCGGAAATTTCTCTGTTGCGCGTATCATACACTTTGGTACATCCTTGCGCTCCATCTCGACAGAGATAGCTAAAATTGTGCAAATAAACCGGATTCGTGCTTGCTGTTGTTTTATAAGCTCGACAACCCAAAGCGAGACCCGGTAAATTGTCGGTTTGATCAGCGTCGCACAGGGCGGGAACGGCCAATTTGTCTTTTACCAAATAAATAACATTAGAGACCAATTCAACTTTGACATTGTCAACATATAAAATCTGACTGTTGATGGTACTGGGTTTCAAAACCAATTGCGCGGTGAGTTTGTTTTGCGCATCGGCATTGGCATCTTTAACAGCTTCAAAAACATACTCATATCTTTTCCAATTATCAGTCAAAGTAAAATCGGCAACATTATTGTTTAACAAATGCCAAAATCTCAAACCCCAAGAACCGGAACCTTTGGCCAAGAAAGAAACTCTATAACTTTTTCCCGGTACAAGCGGCAAAGCGTAATATTTTGTACCACTGGCTCCGCCGGCATTGGCTACTACTTTGAGAGAATGACCGTTGTTTATCAAACTTTCAGTGGAAACCGATAGTGAAGTAAATGAATCAGACGGATTGGCTTTACCCCAAGTTTGGGTTTGATTATCAGTACCGAAAACGACACTGCCTTCAAAAGTTTGATTCATCAAAGTATTGGCATAATTACCGGTATTACCCTTATAAGGACGACAAGAAACTTTTTCTTTGGTACAAGAAACACTGTCTCCGGCAGTAGTCAAAACTCCGGAAGGCAAACCGTTGTAAACGCAATAACCGGTATTAACATCATAGAAAACAACTTTATCTCCACCATCATTGATACTACCCAAACAATTCGTGCTTGAATCAAAATCCGGTTTAACCGCGCGATAAGGAGTACATTTGTCCGATACCGCCACAGTCTTACTCAAGAAAACATAATATTTTTTTCCTGTTTCATCTATCAATTCGCGGCATTGTTCTCCGCTGTCAGTTTTAAAATTGAAATCTTGCGAAGATTGACCGCACTTCGCGCTTAACAAATCTCTTTCCGCGATATCGCGATACATTTGTTTGGGCGCGCCGGAAGCGTCTTTCAACAAAACATAACTTATCAATTGATAACCGCCGGCATCTCTGCCTTCATAAGTATAAAAATTCTTTTGTCTGTTTTTATCCGGCAAAATACAAGTTCGCAAATCGGTAAAGTATTCGGTTTGTTCCAGATTATTATTGGTAACGGAAAGATTTACAAACGCGCTGCAACCGGATTGCACCGGTTCACAACTCGCTTCTTTTTGCGGAATAATATAGGCCAAATCCGCTCCTTTGGCGTATTTGGTCGGCATTTCTTTGTAAGAATTGTAGCCGACACAAGAAGCGTCACATTGATCATTCCAAGCAGTCACCACATTGCTACTATTCACTGTTGCCGGAACAAATTTTCCAGTAACGCTTTCCCCGGTTAAAAGACCTTCAAAATTGAGAGTTTGATACAAGCCGCATCTTTCTTCTTCCGGTAAACAAACCGGAGCGTAGTTTTTACAAGCATCGGAATTAACCGGTTTTATTTTATTGAAATCAGATAAATTTTGCGGCCACTGTACACCGTTGTTGCGATTGTTATCACTGTCGTAACAACCCAAATAATCCGGAGCTTTTTTGAAATACGCCAGATTGGCATCGCTTGAAGTGGTCAAAGCCAATGCCGTACAACCGGCATCTTTACTCTGACAAGTTTCCGTTTTTTTATTTAAATAAAAACCGTTTCCTTTTCCGTCTTGCCAAGTCCCGCTGGCAAAATTATTGTTCGGATAAACTTTGAAATTACTATAAAAAACACAACCGACATTGTCACTATCGCACATCTCGCTATTGAGCGTTCTGGTTAAATACGGAGAAGATTTTCCTTTGCTGTTGGTCAACACTTCGCAAGTCGCATATTGACTGTCGCAATAATCGGCATTAAAACGCCAAACGCTTTTTTCTTTCAAACAATATCCGTAAGCCAAACATTTTCCGTTTTTGTCATAATCAACGCAAGTTTGCAAATCCGCACATTCCTCTTGACGAACCGGCGTGTCTTTGTCAACGAGTTGCGTACCATAAACCAAAGATTTACAACGAGCCGGCGGAATTTTCAAAACCCAATTCGGATTTACCAAATGAAAATATGGAGAATTGGTAACATCAAAATTATCTAAAAGATCTTTCAAAGTCGGCGGACCGGAAACAAACACTTGTCTGCCGTTATAAGCAGTATTGGTAGAATTAACAACAGTTAAAGCCGCTATCTCAAAACCAAGAGGCAATACTCCGGCCTTGCGTAAAAGTTTGATATTTTTATAACAAAAAGCTCCGGTATAACAATCTTTCTCACTATGTTGACGCTCGGTAGCTTCACCGGGACCTATCAGTTTCCAAGTTTCATCCAAATAACCTTTTTCGATAGCGCCTCGAATAGTTAAGGGTTGACCAAGTTCGGAAGATCTGATGGCTTGAGCAAAATTTTCATCAATCACACAATTTTCAACTCCGGGATTATCCGGACAAGCGGAAAATTTGGATAAAAGATCATACTTGCTGATTTCTCTGGATTTGGCCACCAACAACAATTCCGCAAAAAGAGAAGCGGCTTCTTGTTTGTAAGAAGATTCTCCGCCGGCATAATAATTTCCTTCCGCGTCATATTTGGTTTCCACGCAAGTATCTATGCTCAAACCGCCGATTTTGAGATAACTCGGCACGCATTTTACTTTTCCCAAACCAAAAGGAAACATACCTTTGGTGAGAAAATTGTCCATCGCCGTGCCGGCAAATGTGTCTATAAAAGTAGAGGCCGCATTCATCAAAACTTGAATGGATCCTTTTTGTAAAGCCGCAGCCATGTATTCTTGAGTGCTTTGTTTTTTACCTTCAACTTGCGCTCCTTTACCGGCTTTTACCAACATATCTTTGTTGACCTCGGCCGGAGTGATAATGTCTCCGGAAATAGCCGTAGTCAAAGATTTTACTCCCCCACCCTCGGTTCTTTCGGCTTTGGCGGCGGCTTCGGCATTGAGTGCATAACTGTCCATTTTACTTTTTGCTTCTATCCCTATACCCAAATCAGTGTCGGAAATTTCCAAAGAAGCGTTAAATCGTTTGCTAAAACCTTCGCCATTTTCTCCCCAATATTTACTTTTGATATTTTCCGCACTGTAAGTATCTTTGAGTTGTTGAAAAGAACAGGTCGGTTTGGGTTCGGAATAAGCCAAGTGCAAACCCATTTTCAAAGCCAAATCCAATTTCGGATCCGGCAAACTACAAAGATTAAAACCGACACCTTTGGCAAAACTGTCCAAAGCCGTTCCTAAAGCATCACCGGCCACTCCAGCCCAATAATCACCCATGCTTTTGGTGTTAAAAAGCGGAGATTGGCCCCAATTGCCGGAAGCTAAACTCACCGCCATGTCATAAGCAACTTTGTTTAACAAATAATCCAAGCCCTTCATCGCCCCGACCATTACCGCATCTACAAAATTATCTTGAACTTTTTTCCAATTCGTTTCTAACTGTTCCTGAGTCTTATTCAAGGTACTCCACATGTTTTGAGTATTGTCATAAGTCGGCAACCCTTGGGCTCTGGCCGGAACAACAAAAACAAAAGATAAACAAAATACCGATAGAAGTATGATAATTTTTGGTCTAAGTTTTATTTTGGACAAAAAGGACATAGACAGATAATTTTTAATTTTAATTTATTATATTCCCCATTCAAACTTTCCCGTCGACTCGTTGTAATAATACAACTCTTTTATTTTATCGTCGCCATATTTGGTCGCGGTTTTTTCCAAAACTTCAAATACACCTTCATTATCAATGATTTCTCCTTGTTCATTTTTGGGAAAAAACTGAATGATTTTTGATTTTATTTGCGAATAAGCCGGAATTTGCATAATTTTATTATCATTAATATCTTCTCTTTTGGAAATATCTTTTTTAAAGGTTTTCAATTCTCCGGTACGGACATATTCATCAGCTATTTTAAAAATATCTTTTTTTTCCGAACTGAACAAAAATTCGACGAATTTGGAAATATTTTCTACAAAAAGCTCTCGACTATCCGTAAAATATTCGTCAAAATATTCTTCCTGTTTTTTTATATCATCAAAAAGAACACCTAAATATTTTTTGAATTCTCCCGCATCCTGAAGTTGAACGAACTTTGCGACTATGTCGGAAAAAGCTATTTTTTGTTCACCTATTTTCCCGATAATCGCCCCGGATTTCTTAACAGTTTCTTTGAACGAATCAAAATCTCGCAAAATTTCTTCGGAACTTTTCAAATAATAATTCGAGGCCGTATAAAACAATAATTTATCCAAAACATCATACCCCAACAAAAAAGATACGGATATTTGTTTTACAAAGAAAACTTCTTCCAAAAAATTTACGGGTAAGCTCAAAAATTTTTTAACACTTATCTCTGTAAACCAACGTAAATAGGTATTTTTCATCACATAATCTTCATCAAAATCCGTGGTTGCAAAAACATTTATCAAATCGTTAAAAAAAACATCTGTTTGCTCGTTGGCGAACATGTCTATTTCAGCTTGTAATTTTTCCACTTGATTTTCATCCAAATTTGTCTGTATTTTTATCATACTCCTTTTTATTTTTTATTTTTACCTTGTTGTTTTGCTCCCTGTTCTACACCTTTTTTAACCGCATCGGCTATTTTTTCACTGGATTTGGATAGTGCTTGAGCAACCTCTTTGGGAATTTTGGATAAAACGGCTTGAGCCGATTTTGCGTTATTTTCTATCATTTTTTCAAAAGTATTTACAAAATCTTTGCCTAAATCCAAATTTTTAAAATTTCCGGTTTTGGAATCAAGTAACCCTAAAAGTTCCGCAGATAGACGTCCGTGGATACGCCCTTGAAATGTGAAGTTTCTCAAAGTTTGAATGATCATATTTTGAGCATGTTCATCCAAACCGACCATTTCACCGCTGCTATTGGTAGAAGCGATTCCTGATAAACTTTCCAAATCACCCACTTTGTTGGACAACGGACCGGTAAAATATTTTTGTCCTTCTAAAATCTTATTTTTATTTGTTTGTAATTTATATTCGGCTAAACCGTTTTTACCCAAAGAAGTCCCGTCGTAAATGGAAACCGTGTGTGAAAAACCGGAAGGAGCGGCCGCCCTGGAAGAAATGTCGTTGTTACGTAAAACGGTTTGCCAACTCTCGGCCCCCATTTTATTTTGTCCGACTTTGAACATGTTTTGAGTCATTTCTATCAACATCTTATCTCTCGTTTTTTCATATTCAACAGCAAACGCTTCGTTATATGTTTCATCGCTTAAAGCTCCATATTTATCTTCGATTGTTTGATCGGCTTCTTTGGAAGCTTTATCTTTTACCTCATTCAAATCTATTTTTTCACCAGCCAATCTGGCGGTTTCTACCAACTGATGTGCAAAAACATCTCCGGAATCAAGTTTGTCATACTTTATTCCGTAAGCTTCATTGATAGACTTTTGTACCGCGGCAATACCATCAGAACCGAAATTTTTTGCAGCTACCGATTCCATAGCAGCTTGATTGGATAAAAGAGCTTTTCGTTCTTTTTCGTAACTTTCCTTGGGCAAAGTTCCTTTTCTTTTGTCTAAGTCAACAACTTTGTTGGCGTTTTGAGCCGCCATAGCGACTAATTCGCCGTATTGCAAATTACCGAAACTTTTTTCACGTCCGGATTGCAATTCCGCCCAATACGCGGCTTCGTTGGTTTTTGGCATAAATCTTTTTTCCGCTTCCGCATCTTTGGCTTTGGCAATTTCTAACTTTTTCTCATCTTCCACTATCATTTTTAAAGTTTCCGCACTGGCTTGTTGTCTATAAACTTCATTTTGTTTGTCTCTAAATCTTTTATCTTGTTTCAATAGTTCCTCGATTTTTTTAAGCTCTCTAATGGTTTCTCTAGAACCAACCTCTTCTTTGAGCTGTTGCGCTTCAAGTTTGGTTTTGATCGTTTCTTCCTTCATGGTTTTGTAACGACCTTCAGCTCTCAGTTTTTCTTCAGCTGATATTTTATCTTGTTTGGCAGCGGTAAATTTTTTATATTCTTCGGATTCACTTCTTAATCTTTCCAATTCTTTTTGTCTTCCCAAATAACCGGCATCACCCATTTTTATTTTGGCCATTTGATCTTTTATTCTATCCTCTCTGGCCTGTTTCAAACCGCCAGCTTGAGCTCCTTCTATTTCTTTTGCCAAAGTTTCCTCCATAATTCCCGGGGCTTCGGTTTCAACCCAAGCCTGAGCATTTTCTTTTACTCCGATACCGCCGGCTTCTTTCCTTCTTTTTAACAATTCGGCATACGCCTTCACTCTTTCATTTTGATTTTTTTGATTCCAATTGGCTTTAGTGCCTGACAAATCATCCAAAACACTGTCCCAAGCTTCGTTTTCTCCTTTTAGTTGTTTGTTTAATCTTTCATTTTTAACAGAACGATTATAAATCTCTCCGACCATTCCACCTTCTCGCAAACTTTTGGCCGTAAATCTTTTTAATCCTGCTTTCGCTGTTTCATACCTATTCATAAAGGCGTATCCGCCTACAAACGGCATATTCATCGCTGTTCCTTTCAACGCACTTTTACCCAAACCAGAAACTTTTTCACCAGCCCAACCGGCCAATCTAACACCTGCTGCAACCGTAGCCACCTTCTTGGCCGTACTCATTGCCGAGCTTAATGCACTGGCGCCGGTAACTCCGAGTTCTTGAGTTTTTTTAACGCCGGT
The DNA here is from genome assembly GCA_964459625.1 of uncultured Gammaproteobacteria bacterium. Classification (GTDB taxonomy): domain Bacteria; phylum Patescibacteriota; class Patescibacteriia; order Magasanikbacterales; family GWA2-37-8; genus JAKLGL01. The sequence continues at coordinate 8,985 of CAYWMO010000004.1, forward strand.
TATAAGCAAGGCTATGGCAATGGCAAAAGAAGCCATTTTTCCCCATTCCATGGCTTGAGATATACCTGTGGCCGTGCTGCCAAACAAAGCATTGGTTTCATAGCGTTTCGCTTGATCGGTTGGCAAAACTTCATTGAAAGCATCTCCACCTCCGACTATGGCAAAAGCCAACCAAAAGAAGAAAGCCAAGATGGGTCCGGCCATTACATGATTATTAAATTCTTTCCACCATTCCGAAGCATATTTTTGAGTATTTGGTAAAACACTACTCATAAAAGCTATCGGAGAAAGAACTATCAAAGTCCATAAAGTCACCACACGAGCGATAACCACCAACAGATAAGCTCCGATTACAAAAAAACTGATAACTGAAAAAAACACAGCCGCGACTCCGGTCACAAAAACATCTGTCGCGCTCGCGGCTTTTTGAGCCAACTCTTGATCCGGACTGAGATTATAAATAGTGTCTAAATTCAAACCTTTTATCACATTACCTCCGGCAGTGGCAGCAAAACCGTTAACAAAGGTCATCATAAATACTTGGGAAACATCAATGATAACCCCACAAATAACCCGAGAAAAATTCACCAGAACGGCGGCAAAAACCAATTTTACCAAAAGCTTTTTCCACTCATATTGTTCAATTCCCAAAACCGTACCAAAAGCGATAACCAAAAGAATCAACACAAAAAACATGTTGACTACATCGCGAACCAACACCCAACCCAAAATACCTGCTTGAGAATTGATAAAATTATTATAAGAAGCTATGACAATAAACAATTGCGACGCCCACACAGTCAGCTTGATAAAAAATTGCGCGATAAGCAATAACATCCAAGTGATAATCGACGCTATACCCATGGAAATTTCCTCAGTAGTCGGCCATCCCCATGCCATAGCATATCCGGCGGTTAAAACTCCTCCCAAAACAAACACAAAAAACAACACAACCAAAAGTTTGTTTTTTTTGCTTTTTTCAAAACTGAAAATCTCCTTAATTTTCCCAAAAAAAGACGACATGTTTTTGTTTTTTAGTCGCCTAAATCAATCCGAAAAATCAAATTAAAAGTTAATTTTTCAGGATCGCTTTGGACATTTGAATTATAACACATTTTGGCTAAACTTACAAAATTAAAACTATCCACAGGGTACTTAAAGCTTTACTTTAATATCTTGATAAAAAACAAAATGGATTAAAAGCTTGGAATAGACAGCTAAAAGTAAAAAATATCTTGATTTCCCAATATCTTAATTTATCTAATATTAGCCAAGAAATACCCTTGACAAAAGCGCCAAAATGTGCTATAATACTCTGTTCTTTAACAATTTAACTAAAGGAGAAAGACATGGTCAAAATCGATTATGATGCGGCAAAAACATATAAATCTCTGCAAAAACAACAGAAAGACACTGTGAGTGAATTCTTCAAAAAGAAAGATGACTTTGCAAAGAAATGTTTTATCTTTGCTCTTGCCTGTTTTATTTTGTTGGGGATAATCTTTCTTTTTATCGACTCGATAGCAACTCAAGGAATTTTTTCTTTCTTTGCTTTTATCAGCATGTTCTTAATTTAAGGAGGAAAACATGAGGGATATTCAGGAAATAAAAAAAGAGATGGAGTTTCTCAAAAACTGCGTCGGAAACAAGAGATATCCGACAATTTCCCAAGAAGAGTATGGGCAGCTTGAAAAAATATATCTCTTCTTGAGTCAAAAAACAGACTTGACCGAAGCGGAAATAAACCAATTCGAACAAGATATGTTACGCACTCTTTTGCACAATCTCGGAGAGGAAATAAGAGGATACGAAGCGGAACTTGATGCTGAGTACATTGAGAATCTTAACGCGGAAAAATATGTCTCTATCAACCGAGAAGACTATTATCGAGTGGTTGATGACTACAACCTCTTGGAAGATAAGGAGGTCTTGAGAAAAACAGACCTTGAAGAATTGGAGAGGCACTGGAGAGACAGCGCTGAAATGAAAGAATTTGACGAAGACAAACTCAAAGTCGCTTGGTCTTATCAGGCGAAAGAAGAGCTGAGAAAAAAGAAGCTTGCAAATACTACTGAAAATTACCACGAACGCACGAACGCAATATGGCACGACCTGTTCGGAGTTATATGTTTCTTTGCCGGAATAGTTCTTGGTTATTTCACCAAAAGTGGAGTGACTTCCGTATTGATGATCTTTACTTCAATCCTGTTGATGAAGGAGGCCTTTGAGACCTCCAACATAACCGTGGCTTCGAGAAGTAAGGGGGCTTATATTTTCTCCTATACTCAATATTCATGGACCGTCGGTATCGCCAGTTTTATCTGGGTAATTTATCTAGTAATTGAAACAAAAGCATATACAGCCTTGGCGGTATTCACGGTCATGATGTTCTTCCAGCTACTCTGTTTATCTTCTTATGATAAGCAAATTTGGGGGGAGAGAAAGAATTGATTTTTGTTCTTTAAAGAGGCCTTTGGTAAAGGCCTCTTTTTTATTTAATCTAAGCCAATTAAGGATTGCCTTTCCCCTCTTGACATATTTTTTCCCATATAATATAATGATTGGTTCCTGAATAAATGGAGAGATAAGGGACGAAAAGAAAGATATGCTAAATACTGTGGAACAATTTAAAAAACTTTTAGATAACAGCCGTAGCGTGCTGATTGTTTTTGCTAACAAAAATAGCGAGGATTGCGCCGTCGGAGCCAATGCTTTGAAAAAATATATCAAAAAAATGAATAAGTTTTCCGAAGTGGTGGCGGAAGATTTCAAAACTCCGAAACAATTATCCTTTTTATCCGAAATTGAAAAAACCAAACCGGCTATCACCAATTTGCAAAAAATGATTATCAAGGTAGATATCTCAAGAACAAAATTGGAAACAATCAGCTATGATGTCAAAGACAATACTTTGTCTATTTTTCTAACACCCAAGGAAGGATTTATCACCAAAAACGATTTGCGTACCGCGCAATCAACTTACAAATACGATTTGATAATCACCGTCGGCGTCTCCGATCTGGAAGCTCTCGGTCAAACTTTTTTTAATAACACCGACCTCTTTTACCGCACACCGATAGTCAATTTTGACAATCATGCCGGCAATGAAAATTTCGGACAAATAAATTTCAACGAAATAACTGCCACTTCCAATTGCGAAGTTATTTTTAATACTCTGAGCAATCTTAACGAAACCTTGATAGACAAGGATATTGCCACTTCCCTACTTACAGGCATGATAGCTCAAACTAAAAGCTTTAAAACCCCGAATGTCACCCCTTATACTCTTAATCTGGCGAGCAAGCTGATGAATTTGGGAGCCGATCGCGAACTTATCGTACAAAATCTCTATCGCACCAAAACATTGTCCGTTTTAAAACTGTGGGGCCAAGCGTTAACCAGATTACAAAACAATCGCGACATCGGTCTTTTTTGGACCATCATTACCGCCGACGATTTTAATAAGACTGGAGCTCATGAAGATGAGTTGAAAGATATTATCGGCGAACTTATCAGTAATTCTCCCGATGCCAAAGCCGTATTATTGTTGTACGAAACGAAAAACGAAGGTGTTCGCGGAATTCTCAATACCGAGAAAGAGTTCGACGCCATGAGTCTAATGAGTAAATTTTCTCCCGCGGGAAATCGCAAGCAAGCAAGTTTCAAAATAACAAACAAAAATTTAAAACAAGTTGAAGAAGAAGTGATTGGCGAATTGAAAACAAAAATAAAATAAAAACATTCCGAATTGAAATCGGAATGTTTTTTTATTTTGTGTTTTATACCAAAGACCTACCGTTCATTTCCTCCGGCTCCGGCAAACCCAAGAGTTTCAAAACTGTCGGCGCGACATCGGCCAACATTCCAACCGGGGAAAGCAAACTCAAATCTCCTTCCGGAGCATCACCTCCTGGCCCGGCTTGACCCATCAAATCTTTGCTGACAATATAGATCGGCACTGGATTGGTAGAATGTTCCTTATCCATACCTCCGGTCTGCAAGTTAAAGATTTCTTCAGCATTGCCATGGTCGGATGTAATAACCAAAGCTCCATTTTTTAGCAAAACTTTATCAACTATTTCACCTAAACATTCATCCACGATTTCTACCGCTTTTACCGTGGCTTCCAAATTTCCGGTATGACCAACCATATCGCCGTTGGCAAAATTAACGGCTATAAAACCGTATTTTTCTTCTTCCACCGCTTCAAGAACTTTTTTGGTAATTTCTCCAGCAGCCATTTCCGGAACTTCATCAAAAGAAGAAACTTTTGGCGAAACAGCAATAAAACGATCTTCTCCGGGAAAGGGTTCTTCAGTAGTTCCATTCAAAAAGAATGTGATGTGAGCGTATTTTTGAGTTTCCGCCGCATGCAATTGTTTTAAACCGGCTTTACTGATTACTTCGGCCAAAACATTTCGTAAAACTACGGGTTTGTAGGCAATCTCCACAGGTAATTCTTTTTCATACTCAGTCATGGTCACAAAAAATAAATTGTTTATTTTTTTTCGCGGAAATTTTTCAAATGTCGGCAAAACAAAGGCCTTGGTCAATTGTCTGGCTCTGTCCGGACGAAAATTGAAAAAAATTACAGCATCGTTATCCTCTATCAAACCGACGGGCTTGTCTTTTTCTACCATCACGGTTGGTAAAAATTCTTCATCGTAAACTTTTTCCGCATAAGCAGAATCCACGGCTTTTATCGGATCTTCATTTTTTCTTTCAGCGATTCCCTCAGTTAACATTTTATAAGTTTTTTCGGTGCGATCCCATTGATTGTCTCTATCCATAGCCCAGTAACGCCCGGTTAAACTGGCAATTTTACCAATTTTTAATTCTTTGATTTTTGTTTGTAATTTTTCCGTAAAATATTTTCCGGAATTATAAATGGAATCTCTTCCATCCAAGAAAGCATGTACAAAAACATCATTTTTCAAACCGTTTTGTTTAACCATTTTCAACAAAGCGAACAAATGATCTTCGTTGCTATGAACCTTACCGCCTATCAAGCCGATCATATGCAATTTAGATTTATTTTTTTTCACATGTTCTATCGCTTGTAAAAAAACCGAGTTGTTCAAAAATTTTCCGGTTTCTATTTCATTGTCTATGCGTGGC
>CAYWMO010000005.1:0-11788 GCA_964459625.1 uncultured Gammaproteobacteria bacterium
ATCCTGAACCCAAAGGGTGAAGGATCTGTAAGTAAAATAAAATTATGAATTAAACGCATTGCTTTTTACAGATTCTTCGTTTCACTCAGAATGACAAAATAGTTTTGTTATTTTAAAATCTTGTAATCTTTTAAATCTCTTAAATTTTTTAAATTGTGTTTACACATTTGCACGTCCATAGTCACTACTCGCTTTTGGACGGACTGCCAAAAATCAAAGAACTGGTAAAGACCGCGAAGAAACGTGGTTTTTCGGCGTTGGCTCTGACTGATCATGGTAATATGTACGGCGCGATTGAGTTTTATGAGGCGTGTTTGAAAGAAGAAATCAAACCAATTATTGGCATGGAAGGATACATTGCCAGCGGATCGCGATTTGAAAAAAATCCGCATGATAAATATTTTCATATTTTATTGTTGGCGGAAAATTATACGGGTTATAGAAATTTGATGAAACTTTCATCTCTCGCTCATTTGGAAGGCTTTTATTATAAACCGCGTTTGGATAGGGAATTGTTGCGACAATACCACGAAGGGATTATTTGCGGGAGTGCGTGTATGCGAGGTGAAATAGCTTGGGCTTTGAATAAAGAAAATAATTATGAAAAAGCAAAAAAAATAGCTCTTGAATACGATGAGATTTTCGGTCGAGGAAATTTTTATTTGGAATTGATGGATATTCCGGCATTGGAAGGTCAGGCTGAAGTTAATAATCAACTTATTCAAATCAGTAAAGAAACAGGAATACCTCTTATTGTCACACGCGATGTTCATTATCTCAACCCGGAAGATTCGGAAGCCCAAGATGTGCTCACTTGTATCCGCGACGGTAAAACTTTGGAAGACACGGACAGAAATACTATGGTTGGAATGGACTTTTCTCTTTGTGAAGAAAAAGATATTGTCACACGTTTCAAACATGTTCCTGAAGCTTTGGAAAATACCGGTAAAATCGCAGAGAGAGTAAATTTAATACTAGAACTCAACAAATGGCATTTTCCGCCGATTGAATTACCCGAGGGTAAAAATGCGGATGAAGCTTTACGTGACGAAGTTTATAAAAGATTACCAAAATTGATTGAAGTTACTGAAGCGGTTAAAGAAAGAGCTGATTATGAACTCGGTATTATTGCGAAAAAAGGATATTCGCCTTATTTTATAGCTGTGGCTGATTATGTGAATTATGCCAGAACTCACGGAATAGTTGAAACTACCAGAGGTTCGGGCGCAGGTTCTATAGTTTCTTATGCTATGGGTATTACGACGGTTAATCCGCTTTATTTCAAATTACCTTTTGAACGTTTTTTAAATCCATATCGCCCGAGTCCTCCCGATATTGATGCGGATTTTGCCGACGACAGACGTGACGATATGATCAAATATGTGACGGAGAAATACGGCGCGGACAAAGTGGCACAGATTATTACATTTGGTACTATGATGGCGCGTGGCGCAATCCGCGATGTAGGTAGGGCTTTAGGATATTCTTATTCTTTTTGCGATCAAGTGGCTAAACTTATTCCCGCCGGCGCGCAAGGTTTTCAAGTGACTATCGCCAAAGCATTGGATTTGGAACCGGATTTGAAAGATTTGTATAATAAAAACGCGCAAGTGAAAAGATTAGTTGATTTGGCGCAAAAAATAGAGGGTTGTGCTCGTCATACTTCCATGCATGCGGCCGGGGTGGTTATTTCTCCGACTCCGCTCACAGATTTTACACCGATTCAAAGAGAAACCGGAGGGGAACGTATTGTGACTCAATACGAAATGCATACCGTGGAAGCTGCCGGAGTTTTAAAAATGGATTTTTTAGGTATTCGTAACTTATCTATTTTGGGTCATGCCGTGGAAATTATTGAAAAAACAGCGGGAGTAAAAATAGATATTTTCAATATTCCTTGGGATGACAAAAAAACTTACGAAATGTTGGCACGTGGAGAAACTGTCGGGGTTTTTCAACTTTCCGGTTCAGGAATGACCCGTTATCTCAAAGAATTAAAACCGACTACGATTTTTGATATCATGGCGATGGTGGCTCTTTTTCGTCCTGGTCCGATGGCGGTGATTCCCGATTATATCGCGCGTAAACAAAATCCGGAATTGATAACCTATATGGATCCGCGCATGGAAACTTATTTGGATCAGTCACTTGGTTTGATTGTTTATCAAGACGATGTGTTGCTTACAGCTATCAATTTGGCCGGTTACAACTGGGAAGAAGCTGATAAATTTCGTAAAGCCATGGGTAAAAAAATTCCGGAAGAAATGGAAAAACAAAAAGAGAAATTTTATAAAGGTTGTAAAGAATTTGGTAAGTTGGATAATGCTTTGATAGATGAGCTTTGGCACAAGATAGAACCTTTTGCGGCTTACGGTTTTAATAAAGCGCATGCGGCCAGTTATGCGGTAGTGGCTTATCAAACGGCTTATCTCAAAGCCAATTATCCCATTCAGTATATGACCGCTATTTTAATAGCGGAATCAGGTGATATGGATAAAGTTCCGGAAGTTATTCACGAATGTGAAAAAATGGGAATAAAAGTTTTGCCGCCAGATGTCAACCAAAGTTTTAAAAATTTTGCCATGATTACTCCCGAGGATGGTGGCACTTCCTATATTCGTTTTGGTCTTAACGGAGTAAAAAATTTAGGTGAACATATTGCCGAAGTTATTTATCGTACTCGCAAGGATGGTGGAAAATATAAAGATTTGGAAGATTTTTTTAAACGAGTCAAAGATAAAGATTTAAACAAAAAATCTCTGGAAGCGCTCATTAAATGCGGAGCATTGGATGCTTTTGGTTATGATCGCGGAGTACTGCTTGGAAATGTTGAAAATTTTCTTTCTTTTATCAAACTTAATAATGAACAAAACAACACCAAACAAAATTCTTTGTTTGCCGGCAGTACTATAGGTTTTTCCAATAAAGTAAAGATTAATCCCGCTCCGATAGCTACCAAGGAAGAAAAATTGGCGTGGGAAAAAGAATTACTCGGAGTTTATGTAACAGCTCATCCGTTTGAACCGTATGCCAAAAAAATGGCCGGTTGTTTGTTGCCATTGAAAGATCTCGCGATGCAAGGTAAAAAACAATGGGTGGTGGTCGGTGGTATTATAGAATCGGCTAAAAAGAAAATTACTCGCAGCGGGAAAACCATGATGTTCGTAACGATTGCGGATTTGACCGATTCGTTGGAACTTTTGGTATTTCCAAAAACTTATGAAACCACCAAAGATGTGTGGGTGGAAGGTCGGATGGCTTGCGTAGTCGGACGTACCAGTGAAGAAGAAGGAGATGATAAATTGTTTGTGGAAAAGGCCTTTGAAATTACCCCGGAAAATTATATGGAACTGGCTCAACAATTATCCATGGGTCAAACGGTATCTTCTCGCCGACAGGAAGAAACGGATTTTGAAAACACAGAGGAAGATAGTAGTATCACATTGATTTTGGGTTTGACAGAAGTAAAAGAAAAAGCCGAAATTATCAAAAATATTTTGGCTAAATATCCCGGTTTGACGCAAGTGTATCTACGTGTGGGAAATAATACTATTAAGACACAATATAAAGTTGATTTTAGCGAAGAGCTAAAGAAAGAAATTGAAGAGTTATTGGGAGAAGGGAAGATAATGTTGTGAAGTTTGTAAAGTTGTAAAGTTCATAAAGTTCGTAAAGTTTGAAAATAAGTAAAAAATATTTTTGTTTTTACTTTATAACTTTATAAACTTTATAAACTTTTAACTCTTTCGTATGCCCGAGCTTCCTGAGGTTGAGACAATTCGTAGGCAATTAAACAAGCTGACTGCTAACAAAAGCATAGTGTCCGCGGAATTTTTTGGTCCGCAAAAAATGATAAATTTACCGAAAAATAAATTTTTGAAAATTTTGACCGGAGCAAAAATTATCGGTGTAAATCGTCGAGCCAAATTGTTAATTTTGGAATTAAACAACGGTTATGTTTTATTGACTCATTTGAAAATGACTGGAAAATATCTTTGGAATATTGAAAAAGACAAGCATACTCATTTGATTCTGAAATTAAGCGGTAAAAATCAACTTAATTTTAAAGACGTTCGAAAATTCGGATATTTGAAACTGGTTAAAAAAGAAGAATTGCCGGAAATGCTAAAAAATGTTTATGGTCCGGAACCTCTTGATAAAAAGTTTACTTTGAAAAAATTTGATGATTTACTTCAAACTAAACCTAAAAGCAGAATAAAACAGGCTTTGCTTGATCAAACATTCATCGCCGGAATCGGTAATATTTATGCGGTTGAAGCTTGTTTTTACGCTAATATTTTACCTGATAGGAAAATAGAAACTTTAAAAAAGGAAGAAATTAGAAAACTCTATAAGGGATTACGCGCGATTTTGCAAGCGTCAATAAAATGCGGTGGGACCACGGCTGACGACTATTTAGACTGTTACGGAAAGAAAGGTAGTTATATTGATAAATTGAAAGTTTACGGTAGAAAAGGTCTGCCGTGTTTAAAATGTAAAACTGTTTTACTTGAAAGTAGATTAGGCGGTAGGGGAACGGTATTTTGTCCTAAGTGTCAAAAATAAAAGCTCCAATATTTGGAGCTTTTATTTTTGTTTCCATCTTAACTAATGTGGGATTTAACCTATTTCCCAAGTCGGATCAGCTTTTATTTTTTTCCAATCTGTAAATTTTTTATTTTTGGCTTTGTAATATCCGGCGATAGCTATCATTACAGCGTTATCCATACAATATTTTAATTCCGGAACCAATAATTTTAAATTCAGTTGTTCCGTTGTTTTTTTATTTAATGTTTCACGTAAATATTTGTTGGCCGAAACTCCGCCGGAAAGGATAATGCTTTTTGTTTTGTATTTTAATCCGGCTCTGACAACTTTCTCTGTGAGTACTTCTACAATAGCTTCTTCAAGCGATGCGCAAAAATTGTTTAATTCAGTTTTGTTTTTAATCGGATTTTTTTGTAAATGATAAAGAGCGGCGGTTTTCAGTCCGGAAAAACTAAAGTCAAAATTATTTTGATTTAACATCGGACGAGGAAGGTTTATAGTTTTTCTATTGCCTTTTTCCGCAAATGCGGAAATTTTTGGCCCACCTGGATAAGCGAGATTTAACATTTTGGCGACTTTATCAAAACATTCTCCCGCCGCATCATCAAGTGTAGAACCTATCAATTTATAATTTCCAGGTTTTTTAATTAAAATAATCTCAGTGTGTCCGCCACTGGCGATGAGTGCTAGAGCGGGATATTTTATTTTTGAATTTAGTTCTACGGAATGAATATGTCCCTCAAGATGATTTACTGAAACCAATGGTTTTTTGAGAATATAAGAAAGATTTCGCGCTGTTTCCACACCGACAATTAAACCGGTAATAAGTCCGGGACCGGAAGATACAGCTACAACTTCGGGTTTGCCTTTTTTTAAAATTTCTTCCACCAAAGGCGTAATTTTTTCCGTATGCAGACGTCCGGCGATTTCCGGAATAACTCCGCCGAATTTTTTATGTAAATTTATTTGCGAAGCGGTTTTTTCTGCGATTACAAAAAAACCCTTTGCGGAACATTCCACCAGGGCGACAGAGGTATCATCACATGAACTTTCAATAGCTAAAATTTTCATAGTGTAGTCTTTTTAAAAAATATGTCCGCCACAGGCGGACATCTGGACACCCCGATGGTGGAAGGCAGGGAGCCTTAGCGACCGTCGGAAACCGCAGGTGTCCGAGACAGGGGCGACGGGGTGGACAGTTGTGTCAGAGGGGAGAATCGAACTCCCGACCTGAGGGTTATGAATCCTCCGCTCTAACCAGCTGAGCTACCCTGACATAGGTGTTAATATTATAGCTTATTTTATTTAAAAGTCAAGATTTGAGATCGAAGGTGAATAATAGGATTTTGTTTAGGGGAAGATTGACTTTTTTCGTTAATAATGCTAATTTAAATAGAGTAAAAACTAATTAAATTTTGTATGGAATTAAACAATTTGAACAATATTTCTGGTTCCGGTTTAAATCCGGAAAATAACCCGAAAAATTCCGATAAAAAACCTTATTTTACGATAATTTTGGTTTCGGTTTTAGTGATCCTATCTTTAGTTTATTGGATTGTCCACGCTTTTAAAAATGAAGAAAAAATAATAGAAGATACACCTTATGATTTTTGGAATAATAGTAGTACCACACTTGATTCAAGCTCTACGGTTTCAAGCACTCAAAATAATGCGACTACCACCACTGGGACTATAATCAAAAAACCCTCTCCGACAAAAAAAACAACAATTACCAAAACAGCATCAACCTCTTTGTCAGCTACCGGAGATTATTTAAAGGCTAGAAATTCATATCAAGCTTCAGGTTATTATTTTCAATTTTTGAATTGTCATGGCAGTCCGGGTTCCTTGGTGGTAAAGAAAGGTGCAAAACTAATGCTTGATAACAGAGATAATAAAACAAGAAAAATAGTTTTCATGAGCAGATTGTATAGTATAGGAGCGTATAGTTATACAATAGTCACTGCCGATAAATTGGGAAAAAGTTATATTACTTGCGACGGAGGAGGAGCCGCCCAAATAGAAGTAAAGCCGTAAAATTTAAGTTTAATAAAAAGAAATTTATCCCGCCTCTTATTAAAAGGCGGGATTTTTAACAAACAAAAAACCGGCGAAGTGCCGGGCAAAAAAGTATCGATATCGATAAAGAAAGAAAAAACATTTTAAGGTTTGAACAAAAGGGGACGGGTAAAAGGAAAGATTCATTGCAGTCAATAAAGACGCAAGAACCAAACCTGTTAGACCGTGCTCTTTGTGCAAACCCTCAATTTTTCGACAATTGAGATGTCGGTATTTTTTACAGAAATACAACTGTCTTTACGGAATAAACCGGAAACTCGCGAGTTTCAATCGGGAATCGCCGCAGCGATACCGGCTGAAAACCTGTACGGGTTTAAATCGTGGACTTCTGATTAGTCCCCAACCAAAACCCTGACGAGCTTCAGTCGAGAACTTTTTAGTCAGTTCTCAACTTAAAGAAAAAAAGAAGAAGAATTATTTTTCGGACCTTGGCCGAAATCAAAATCAAAAAGAAAAAAACAAAAAGAGAACAGGAAAAAGAAAAGATATAATAAAATTTGGCAAGACGAAAAGACAATTCTATCTTATACTAACGATACTATTTTTTCGGGGGTTAAGGAACAAGTGGGTCTGACAGTGCCCCCAGGCAAAGTCCGACTCTAAGCTCTTTATTAGCTATTGATTATTATACCATATTTTCGGTATTTTTGGAAGATTTTAAAAAGGCCTTTTTGGTAATATTTTATCTTATATTAGCCAAATCAACCCTTGGGGATAAATACAAAAAAATACTCGTTTTTGCGAGTATTTTTTTTGCTATTTACAAGTTTAAGGCAATTCTATTTCTTTTGTTTTTCGACCAAAGAAAATATAACCGATAATTATCAAAATACAAATTGTAATCAATGTTTTGTAAACCGGAATATACAAATTTACTATTTCAAACAAACTTACAAAACGTAAAGTGATTATTCCATTTACCGTTTCAACATTATTTGTCAATTTTGTATCTTGTTTACCAAGTTCAACTAAACTATTTTCCACATTTTTTATTTGATTGTCAAAACTTTCCAAATCTTTTTCATGTTGAGTCATAGTTCTTATCAATTCCGAAGTGCGATCGGTACGCACGCGACTCAAATAATTTATTTGATCATTTATTTTTTTGAGAGTTTCCGTATCGGTTGAAGAAACGGTTTTTTTCTGAGCTACCAAAGCGTACATGGAATTATCTAAACGAGAAATTTCTTTATTTAATGAAGCGATTTTTTCATCGTATTTTTTAATATTATCCGCGCGCTCCGTTTTCAGATTGTCCAAAGTAGTACTGGAATATTGAGTTTGTTGTTCGATGTTTTGTTTTTGCCACAGCAAGTTGGTATTGTTCTCATGAATGGAAATAAATTTTTCCGGAAACATTTCGGTAACTTCCTGCACAAAAGATTCATAAGTGGATTTTGGTAGGACAAAACTGATGCTGGCGTATTTTTCATTCAAGTTGGCGTTGTCTATACGACCATCATAACCGCGAATCATGGTTTTGAGACGAGTATGCATTTTTTCCACTTTTCTGGTTTTGATATCCAATCCAAAAGTAGTTTTGAGATATTCGCGCGTGTCGGTAATATCTGCACTTCCTCTATAATAATCCGGAGGCATAGAATATATCATCGGTTCCGGCTCGGGCATGCTGATTTTATCGGCGATTTTTGCGACAAAAGATTCTTCCATTGCCAGTCCGGTTGCTTGTATTGATTTATTACTCAACCCTGCGGCGCTATCATAAGAAACGGTTTGGCTTTCTTGTCCTCCTTCGTAAAAATTAACGTTTTCCACAGAAGAAAGAGAATTTATCTTTGAATTTTGCCAAAAGTTAAGCGTCAAAAATAGTGCCAGAGCGGGCACAGCTGTCAAAAATAACCAGCGCAAAGCGAAAGGTTTTTTTTCTTTGACAGACTCGTGAATAGGTTGTAAAGAATCCAAAACTTTTTGTTTCAACGCCTCGTTGTTGTCGGGAAGTTTTTTTGTCTTATCTCCCCAATGTTTGAAATCGGCAGATATTTTTCTATTAAACATATATTTTTTAAATTATTTTGTTTTTAAGTTAAAGAATTGCGCGAGCTTTGGATAAAGCGCGAAAAGATTTCAGACGAGCGTTAAGCGGAGATATGTTCAATATTTGCGCAATTTCTTTAAATGAAAATTCGGAAATATAATGTAAACGCAAAATTTCCCTGTCTATTTCCGGAAGTTTTTCCAAAATCTCATCCACCAGTATCTTATCGTTTAGATTTTCTTTGGCGATAAAACTATCCGGCAATTTTTCCGTTTCATCTTTTTCTTCCAAAATCACAGTTTTGTTATTTTTACGCCAATGTTGTCGGCATTCATTGCGGGCAATGGCAAAAAGCCAAGCGCTAAATTTGACTCCGCGAGGTTCAAATTTGTTTAGCGAGGTGATGGCTTTGAGCCAAGTTTCCTGCAGGACGTCGTCGGCCAAAGCGTTATCGCGTAAAGTGTTTATCAGATAGCCGTAAAGTTTTGGGGTGATATCGTCCCAAAGCAAGGATACGGCGTTTTTACTGCCGGCTTTGGCGTTTTCCACCAAAGACAGCTCTTCTTTTAGGGTCATAGATTGGTAGGGGTTAAATTTGTATTTTACTACAAAAGTATAATACAACAGGATAGGGTAATGTTACAAATGATTTTTTCTTTACATTTCCCCTTTATTTTGTTAATCTTTTAGTCGTATGGCTACATTTCTAACAATTGAAAAATTATCCAAAAGTTATGGCAGGCAAACGATTTTTGATAGTGCGGATTTGAGTGTGAATGAAAAACAAAAAATCGGAGTTATCGGACGCAACGGCGCCGGGAAATCTACTTTGTTCAAAATCATTGTCGGTGAAGAACAGCCGGATTCCGGCGGGGTTTTTTTACACTCTGTGGCTCGTTTGGGTTATCTGCAACAGCACGAAATCATAGATTCTGCGCAAACTATCTTACAGTTTTTGGAAAACGTTTCGGGAAGAGAGCAATGGCGTTGCTCCCAAACGGCATATAAATTCGGTTTAACCAAAGATTTTTTAACAAAAAAAATAGCAGAATTGTCCGGCGGATATTTGATGCGTTTAAAATTAACAGCGATGCTATTGAGTGAGCCAAATATTTTTTTACTTGATGAGCCGACAAACTTTTTGGATGTACACACACAACTTTTGTTAGAAAGATTTTTGGTTGATTACAACGGCGCTTATCTGATAGTTTCGCATGATCGCGAATTTTTGAAGCGAACCTGCGAGCAAACTTTGGAGGTGGAAAAAGGAAAATTATTTTTCTATCCTCGTCCCATAGACGAATATTTGCAATACAAAGACGAACGTTTGGCTTTTGCTAAATTGTATAACAAGAAAATCGATCGCGAACAAAAGCATCTACAAGCGTTTGTGGATAGATTTCGTTACAAGGCTTCCAAAGCCAAACAAGCGCAAAGTAAAATAAAAGCCATAGAGAGATTGGAAAAAATAGATATAGATGAAAGGTTGGAGCGCGTGCGTATCCAAATTCCTGGTGTGGAATATAAAAAAGGAAATCTGTTTCGCACGGAAAATTTGAGTATCGGTTATGAAAATAAAATTGTTGCGCAAAATATAAATTTGGATTTGGATAAAGGCGAAAAAGTGGCGGTAGTGGGGGATAACGGACAAGGAAAAACCACACTGCTCAAAACTTTATCCGGAGAGTTGAAAGCATTATCCGGAAATATCAAATGGTCTTATGGTTTGAAAGTAGCTTATTACGCTCAGCATGTACCCGCTCAGTTGAATTTCAAAGAAAAAGTTTGGAGTTATTTGCGAAATATTGCCGGAAGTGATATTCCCGATGAAGAAATTTTGAAAATGGCGGGAAATTTTCTTTTTCACGAAGACGATTTAGAAAAAGAAATAGGCGTATTATCCGGTGGAGAAAAAGCGCGTCTATGCTTGGCCGGATTACTGCTTTCCAAAAGCAATGTTTTGTTGCTTGATGAACCTACCAACCATTTGGATTTTGAAACCGTGGAAGCGCTCGGACGAGCTTTGGAAGATTTTGTCGGTTCGGTGATTTTTGTTTCGCACAATCGCACTTTTATCAATTCTGTCGCTACTTCCATAGTGGAAGTAGGGGATGGTCGCGCTGTGCGTTTGCCTTATAATTTTGAAGAATATGTTTATCGTTTGGAACAAAAAGTGGACAAAGAGGAAAATGAGATAAAACCGGAAAAAGAAGAAAAAGACAAAAAACAGAAGTTTGAAGAAAGTAAAATTTTGAAAAGAAAGTTGAAAAAGATAGAAGAGGGAATAAATATATTTAAAAAAGAAAAAGAAGGATTATTAAAAAAACAATACGCTAATCCGAAAAATTTTCTTTTGGCGGATTATGAAAGGGTCGGGGAATTGGAAAAATTATTAACGGAAAAAGAAAATGAATGGTTGGAAATTAGCGGAGAATTGGAGAAATAAAAATATTTGATTTCTTATTAGATTTATATAAAAACAAAACCGGCTTTATGCCGGTTTTGTTTGTAGACTACTGTATTGAGAATTCAAACACCTTGATAAGGGATATCCGGGAGTGGTTTAAGGCGGTTAAGTGTTTAAAACTAGTCAAATTGGATTAATAGTGAAATGGTCAACATAGAAAAACCTTTTTATTATAATGAAAAGGTTTTTAGTTAATTACGTTATTACAGCTTTCGCCCGTAAAACAATTATCCAATTTTTTACGGAATAAATCTATTGTTGCCATTCCACAATTTTTTTCTTTACTGAAAGCTGCATATTTTCCATATTTACCTTCTAACCATGCTTTACCCAAGGTTTGTCTATAAATTACACCGACTGGTGTTATATCTTCGTGGCATGTTTTTAATAAAGAAACGGCTTCTTCACAGGTTAATAAGGTTTTTGATTGTTCGGCAATATTATTTATTCTTACTTGACCCCACGGGTAGTTATACCGAGATTTATTGGGTACCTTGCCAAAATTAGGGTGGGGTTCGTTGAAGGTTGATGTAACGGCAGCTCCCTCTATATTAAGAAGATTTTCAATCTTTTCTTTATTAAAGTTTTCTAAGTGTGATAAATTTACGCTTAACCCGTCATTTAAAGACCCTCCCGCCTTAAGATAAATATCACCCAGTTTAAAGTAATAATCGGCCGAATACCACATGTAATCGCCG
>CAYWMO010000006.1:0-11708 GCA_964459625.1 uncultured Gammaproteobacteria bacterium
GCAAGAGCAAAAAAAACAATCTCTGCCGCCATTACAACCGCGACAGCTTCAACTACCGCAAATAGTACTTATTTGGTAAAAGTGGCTCCCGGAACTTATACTGAAAATATTTCTATGGCTGATTATGTTCGGGTGGAAGGTTCTGGGAGAAATACAGTGGTAAGCGGTACAATAACTTTTAATGTTAATACAAGTTCTGTATTGGAAGATATTCGAATTGTTTCTACCAACGACTATGCCGTTAAACAACTGGGAAGCGGAAGAGCAACTTTGACAGATGTGGTTTTGGAAACAACATTCAACAATGACGCGGGAGTTCAAGCGGCGGTTTATCAAGAAAAAGGAACAATGTATGTTATGGGTGCCAGTCAATTAAAACTCACCCGTTCCAATAATGCCGTTGGTGAAAAAATAAATTCAGTTTATTATTTTTCCGGAAGTAGTTTAATAAGAAGTTATGTTTTAAACACTGAACATGCCGTAGCTACTTTTGATAATGACGATGATCTTTCGTTGATGTACAGCGATAATACCAATGCCGGTAGCGTGGTTACCATAAAAGATCCGGTGATTAGTTATTCTGTTTATGCTTCCGCTCCAACCAATACGGTAAAAAATATTTATCACAACGGCTCAAGTTTAAATACTTATATTGATGCCGAATTTTCCATTGCTGTGGCGATAATGCCGGGAGCGGTAAAATATATTCCGGCGTATATTGCCAATTCCGGCAATACCTCTACCATCAAGATTACCAATTCTTCATTTTCATGGTCCGGTTCGGGTATGAGTGAAGAAAATATTTATTTAGCCGCAGCCATAACCGAAAAAGATGAAGTTGCCTTGGTACAAAATGGTTTTGATACTGATAATGACATTTTCCCTTTTATATATACTGCTGACGGAGCAAGCGGAACAGTTAATTATTTTATTGAAAATGGTCATGGAAATATTCAGAATAACGCTTTTGCCACGTATGACGGTAGTTTTGGTATAGGTACTTCCACACCGTATGATAGATTGGAAGTTTGGGGAGCTGATTTAAGCTCCAGTCCTACCAGTTCTCGTAATTATATTACCATTGTCGCCAATGGTAACGGTGAGGCGGGACATTATATCCGTCGCGTGAATAGTGGTAGTTATGACAATGGTTGGTCTTGGTATATGCCGACTAGTTCTCTGGATTTTCGTCTTTGGGATGATTCTATCGGCGCCGAGGGAGATGATATTTTGACTGTTCAGGCCGGTACAGGTCATATTGGTATAGGTCAAGCATTGTATGATCCGTTGAATAAATTGCATGTTGACGGAGGTATTTATCTCGGAGACACGGCCACGGCTACCACTACTAATTCTGTTTACAATATTGGCGGAGATCTTTATTGGAACGGAAATCTTTTGGCTAGCGCCGGAGGAGCCACCGCCAATTGGTTATTGACTTCACATAATGGTGGAAATGTTTTGACAACTTCAACTACTTTGCCGGTGTGGTTTAAAGATATTATTTATGCCAGTTCTTCGGTATATATTGACGGCACGCTGAATGTTTTGGGTAATTCAATTTTGGCTACAACTACGATTTCGGATTTGACTGTAAACAATATTAATGTTTTAGGCACAGTGAGCACTACTGATATTTTGGTGGCTGATTCCATTACTTTGGGCGGAGTTACTCGCAATACTTGGCCTATTTCTGCCGGTGGTTCTGGTATTTGGTCAACTACCACAGCTAATGTGGCTTATCCAAATTTATCCGGCGATTATGCGGTCGTCGTCGGTAATAGTGCTACAAGCAGTGATGTAAAATTTGAAGTGTTGGGAGATACTAAACTTGGAGGAGATCTGACTGTAACCGGGAAAAGCAATGTCAACGGAACTTCTACTTTAACCGGTCCGGTTTTGTTTGGGGATTATGCTCAATTTAGCACTGCCGGAAATAATAATTTATATTTTAATAATAATACCGGAAATTATTTACGATGGAACAATACCGGTGGAAGATTTGAGTTTTCCAATCCTTTGCAGGTTGTCGGTTTTGTGAGTTCTACTGATTTGCAAGTAAACGGCAATGCCACCACTACGGGTAAAATGTATATCGGATCCTCTCTGAGCATAGGCATTCCTGACCCCAATTATCATAAATTGGAAATTTACGAAGCAAACGCGGACGTATCTGCGGAAATCAAAACAGCTTCTTCTTCCAAAGTTTCGGTGATTAATGTAAAAGCAGGAAGCGATACCGATTTCTTACAAATAGGTTATTATGGTTCAACGCATCCTGGAGTTGCCGGTATTTTACCAGGAAGCGCTGTTTGGGATTCCGTGGCTCCGGGTGGTTCATATTTTATCAATGAGTCCACTCAAGATAGCGCAGCATTGGTATTTATGACTGGTGGTTGGCAGGCCTCAAATGAACGCCTCAGAATCACCTCCGAAGGAAAAATAGGAATAGGCACTTCCACTCCGCAAGATACCTTGTCAGTAGAAGGGTTGAGCAATTCCAATTTATTTGGAGTTTATACATCTTCTAGCTTGTTGAAATTTGCAGTTGATAATATTGGTAGAGTGGGTATAGGTACCGGAACTCCGCAAGCGCCGCTTCATGTGGTAACCGATCAAACCGGTCCAGCTATGACTATTTTGCAAAAAACAATAGCCGGAGCCACCAATTTGAATTTTGTCACCAACAACAATAAATATTGGCAATTGTCTAAACGAGACGGAACTGAAAATGATAAACTTCGTTTTTATTTTAATGATGGCTCTCTTTTTTACAATGTCTTTACTCTCGGTTCTACCGGTACCGTAGGTATCAACAACGATAATCCGGATGCAATGTTAAGTGTTGTCGGCACGTCTACTTATCCGCTTCTAAATATAAGTACCAGTTCATCTGCTCCTTACTTGTATATGAACAATCTTGGCCAGGTGAGTATCGGCACCAGCGCGAATCCCGGAGTTCCTTTGTATGTTTATGGAAACACTTCCCCGGTTATTACCAGAAATATAGGAGCTGTTGGTGGAGCTCAGTCGGCTTTGCAAATCGGTGTAGATAACACTACCGCTCCGGCCGGAACAGGTCCTTCCTATCTTTTCTTTGCTAATGACGCCGCGGGTAATAAAGAATTTTTGGGACGCTTGAATGCTGTATGGGAAGATTCTACCAACGGTGCAGAACGAGGAGCTATTACTTTGAGTGTTCGAAATGGTAGTGGCGACACTACGGCTAATACCGAGGCTGTAAGAATCACTTCTTACGGATTTGTCGGTTTGAGCACCAGTACTCCGCCGGCATTTCTTTCTCTTTATACCAATACTTCCAGTTTGATAAATATAACCAACAGCTCTACGGGATATGCTTTGCTTGAAGGAAAATATTTATCGCAAAATTTTGGCATGAGTTTGGAGACAGGTGCTTTTATTGCTAGAAATTCTTATTTTGGCGAAGAGTTTATGCGTAATCGTGCGAATATTACCGCAGACAATGCGTATACTTGGGGAGATTTTCAACAATTTGGCGTAGATGAAAATGCGGCCTGTACTTGGACTACAGTTAATAATGCGGTAAATGGGATAGGTAGACAGCAGGCAAGCAATGGAGCTAATTCTTGTTTAGCGTATCATGCTAGCGTTGCTGGAACAGCGCATACTATTTTTAATGTGGCAAACTTACCAATATTTACTTTTAAAACATCCCCTTCAATAGTTGCTTCAAACAGGCGTTTTTGGATTGGTGCTAGCGACCTTGCCCAGGCTCAATCTACTGATCCGACCAACGGTATTTACTTTACTAATAATACTACCAATGGAGTTTGGCAAGGCGTATCGCGTCGCGCCGGAGCTTCCACTGTTGTTGATTGTGCGGGACAAACTATTAATACCGCTGTATTTGGAGTAGCAAAAATAGAAGTGGTTTCCAGTAATGGCGACGGAACCGGAGAAGTAAATTTTTATATTGATAACGATGCAACTAACGGAGTTGACTGGTTTTATTGCGGTCAAGCAACGACCAATATTCCGACTGTCGGGTTGACTTCTATGATTATGAACAATACTGTAGCCGGAGGCGGGGCGCAATATATAGATATTGATTATTATCGCGTATGGCAAGATGACTCAACGGAAACCCCGATGTTGACTACTGAAGAAATTGTTGAAGAAATCCCTGAAGAAATGGAAACTAATTTGTTGGGTCAAGCGCAAATTATGGCCGGAGATATTTCGGTGAAAGTTGATTTTGAAGGAGAATATGCCGTACCACCGATGATGGGAATTACCCCTCTCAATTTTGACGGTCGTTGGAAATTACAAAATGTCACGACTCGCGGATTTGAAATTACTTTGACCGAACAAGCGACCGACAGCATCATATTTAATTGGCAGGCCTACAAAGTGGAAGATAATACAAAAATTTACAGTTCAAACGGTACAGTGGAATCATTGAAAGATTTTTATAATAAAATAAACGAAGAAATAATTTTACCGCCGATTGAAAGTTCAGGAGAATCTACACCGTCCGCACCGATAGAAACACCGGCGGAAACTCCAATAGAACCTGTAACAGAAACGCCTCCGGCTGAAACGCCGGTAGAATCGGTTGAAGAAACACCTCCGGTAGAAGAACCGGTATCAGATACCTCTCCGACTGAAGAACCTGCAGCCCCGGCCGAAACTCCGGCAGATGTTCCTATGGAATAAAAAAATAATAAAAACCGTTCCTAATAAATAGGAGCGGTTTTTGATTAAATAAATCCCGCCCCTGTGTACAGGGGCGGGATAGTGGGTCGCCGGAGGCTCGGCTTCGACTAAAATTTTCTTCCGAAAATTTTGTCTAGCCACCAGCTCGCGATTTTACTCGCCAGCAAGCTCGTAAAATATCGCTCCGCTGTTCTCGCCTCCATGCGACACAAACTATTGTGTCGCTGGCACCTCACAAACAAAAAAATCCCGCTGACGCAGGATTATTTTGTTTGTGGGTCGCCGGAGGAATCGAACGTCGTCGTCCGCCGGCTGGCGGTCTCCTCTTTGGAAAACCTTCGGGTTTTCCAATACCTTTCCTCAGCAAGAGAAAACTCCCGTTTTCTCCCTTTCCCAGTTCGAACCTCCGGACAAATAAAATAAAACACTCTCACAAGGAGGATGTTTTATTTTAGTGGGTCGCCGGAGGCTCGAACTCCGGACCTTGTCCTTAAGAGGGACCTGCTCTACCAGCTGAGCTAGCGACCCGGAAAAATTATTATATAGGGTCGCCTGATGTTCTTTTGAGAATATTTATCTTTGGTCCTTTCCAACCCTTGATTTTCAAAGCCAATTCCGCGGCTTCGGTTTGCGCTTCTTGCTTACTGGTTCCAAAACCTTCAGCTACTAATTCTTTATCCAAATAAACACCGACTTTGAAATTTTTGGCATGATCAGGGCCTTCTTCACTCAATACTTTGTAAGTTGGAGTTACGCCGGCGATTTCTTGGGAACTTTCCTGAAATCTGCTTTTTGGATCAAGATATAAACCGTTTTCCAAAATATAAGGTAGTTTTGGCAAGACCCAAGTTTGAATGAATTTGGCGGCTGCTGTATATCCTTGATCCAGATAAATCGCTCCGACCAGAGCTTCAAACAAATTGGCCATGATGTAATCGCGAGCTTTAGTGCCGGCATCTTTAGATTCCCCGTGACTTAAAAATAAGAATGGCTCGGTTCCTATTTCATAAGCGATAGAGGAGAGTATTTTGGCATTTACCAAAGCGGCGCGCCAATTAGTGAGTTCTCCTTCGGGATTGGAAAATTCGTTAAATAAATGTTCGGTAACAATCAATTCCAAAACCGCATCGCCCAAAAATTCCAAGCGTTCATTTTGTGAAAGAGGAAAATCGTGATGTTCGTTCAAATAAGAACGATGAACAAAGGCCTGAACCAAATATTCAAAATGTTTAAATTTTACGCCGATTTTCTCTTCCAATATTTCAAAATTACGTTCCGCTATTTCGGGAAGGTCTCGTAGATTTTGTTTTTTGATTTTTTGAGTTGTTTTTTTAACCGGCATATTTTTATTTCTTATTTTTCGTTTTCCGGAATATCTGGTTCTTCCGTCTTTTCTTTTTCTTCGTCTTTGTTTTCTTCTTTATCTTTCTTTTTGGTTTTCTCTTCCAATCTGGCTTTTTCTTCTTCGGGTATGTCCTTATATATAGATCCCAATACTCCGTTGACAAATTTTCCGGAGGACGGGCCGCCATAGCTTTTGGCCAATTCAATAGCTTCGTTTATAGCCACTTTTGGCGGAACTTCTTCCGCGAATTTTAATTCATAAATACCCAAACGCAACACATTCCTGTCAATATTGGTGATTTGTTCTATCGGCCAAGAAGGAGCGTATTGAGAAATTAAGGCGTCTATTTGTTCCAAATTATCAATAACACCGTTCACCAAAGAAAGGGTAAAATCTTTTTCATTTAATCCTGCGCCAAATTCTATCAAATCGTGTTCCACTATGGGGCCGAGAGATTTTTGTTCTTTGCCTCGAAAATCCCATTCAAACAAAACTTGCATCGCAATACTGCGGGCTAAATGGCGATTGGACATAAAATAAAAATTATTTCTTTTTATTTAATTTTTTACCGACTTTGGTAATTTGTCTTCCTTTGTAGGTACCACAAAAAGCGCAAGCGCGATGCGGGCGAGTGGCTTTTCCACATTTGGGACAAGCGTTCATAGTAGTAGCTTTCAAAGCAAAATGAGCCGATCTCTTTCGTTTATCCGAAGAGGTGCGACGATGACCAGGTAAACCCATATAATTTTAAGTTAAATACATTAAAAACTTTCGCGTTTAATAAGCGATTTGTTTTCAGTATAAAACAAAATTAAAAAATTTGCAAGAGGGCAAGGATTTGCTTTTTTTGAAAATTTTCAGTAACATAAAGGAAAATATGGCTTTAGAAATAAGAAAAAATATCAATAAAGAAAAGTGGGACGGCTTTTTGGTCCAATTTCCCGAAGTTAACCCTTTTGAGCAATCTTTTGCTTGGGGTGATATTTTGCTATCTGAAAACAAAGAAGTAGAAAAATTGGCAATATTTGAAGGTGATGAACAAATAGCTGTTGCTTTGGTTGTTTATGAAAAAATGCCGTTTGGCCTCAAATACGCTTTTAGTCCGAAAGGCCCGGTGATTGGTATAAAGTATCAAGAATCCAGTATTAAGTATGGAGAGATTCTCAATAAATTAAGTGAATATCTAAAAAATAAAAAATGTATATTTTGGCGTATTGAACCAAATGTCATTCTAAAATCTGAAATCAAAAATCCAAAATTCTTTAAGGTTAAAGATATAAATCCTTCAAACACTCTTATCTTGAATTTAGAGAAAACTTCCGATGAAATATACGCCTCCATGCATCCAAAAACAAGATATAATATCGGTTTGAGTAAAAAGAAAGATTTAAATGTAGAAGAAAAGAAAGATCCGGAAGTTTTTTGGAATTTAATGCAAAAAACAGGGGAACGGGACGCTTTTCGATTACACCACAAAAAACATTATGAAGAAGTTTTAAAATCAAATTTAAGTTCGCAAGTGATAATATCTTCGGGGGGTAAAGCTGTTGCTACGGGTGTGTTCGTTCGATTCGGTCAAATATTTACTTATCTTTATGGCGCCTCCGATCATAATTATCGTTCTTTTATGGCGCCGTATTTGGTGCAAGATTTTGGGCTAAATAAAGCCAAAAATGATGGTTTTAAATATTATGATTTTTTTGGCATAGCACCTGTTAAAAAAGACAAGAGTGGGGAATGGATGTATGATAATAATCATCAATATGCCGGAGTAACGAGGTTTAAATTGGGATTTGGAGGAGAATATATAACTACATCGGGAACATATGAAGTGGTCTTAAATAAAATTTTGTATATAGTTATAAGTTTAATGAAAAAAATTCGAAAAATATTAAATAGTTAAAACAGGTAAAGTAGTTCTTCGTCTTCGTAGTTTAACGGATAAAATATTTCCCTCCGAAGGAAATGATCTGTGTTCAATTCACGGCGAAGACACTAATTATAAATATTAAATTTACTATAAAATAAAAAACTCTCCGTTTCAAGCGGAGAGTTTTTTATTTTTTTTATACTTCTTCTTTGTCTTGTAAAACCATAGTGACGGAAACAACTTTGTCGCCTTCTTCTTTGAATCTCATCAAACGCACGCCTTGTGTAGCGCGACCCGTGGTCGGAATGGTTTTGAAAGGCATACGGATAACCTGTCCTTTGGCAGACATCAAAATTATATCTTGATTTTCGGAAAGTTTTGGATTAATAACGCTGGCATGGATGATGTGTCCGGTTTTTTCCGTGACTTTGGCCGTTTTAATGCCAGATCCGGCGCGTCCCTGGACTTTATATTCGTCAAGCGGAGTGAGTTTCCCCAAACCATTTTCGCCGACAGTTAAAAATTTAAGATCTTTGTTTTCAGGATTGATGATGTCCATACCTACCACCTCGTCTCCGCTGTGTAAACGAACACCTTTGACACCAGAGGCGGTGCGACCCATGGAACGAACATCGCTTTCTTCAAAACGGATAGATTGGCCTTCTTTGGTGGCAATCATAATCTCATCTTTACCCGTGCTCGGCTTAACCCATTCCAAGTTATCTTCAGGTTTAATTTTCAAAGCGATAAGACCGCTTTTACGAACATTAGAGAAATCGGAAAGGGGAGTTTTCTTGATAGTGCCTTTGGTGGTTACCATTACCAAATATTTGATTTTTTCCAAATCAGACATAGCAAGGAACGCGGTAACTTTTTCATTGGGAGCCAATTGCAAGAAGTTTACCAGGGCTTGTCCTTTGGCGGTACGGGACGCCTGTGGAATATCATAAGCCATCAATTGGAAACATCTGCCGCGATTGGTGAAGAAAAGGATATTGTCATGGGTATTGGTGGACTGGAGTTGTTCCACGGCTTCCTCCTCTTTGGTAGTGACTCCGATAACACCTTTACCGCCACGACTTTGTTGGCGGAAAGTATCCGGTGGCATACGCTTGATATACCCGTCGGTAGTGATGAGAATCATAGTCGGTTCGTTCGGAATCAAATCTTCCACGGTAAAATCTTTGATGCCGTGGGCGACGATTTGGGTGCGACGAGGTTCGGCGAATTTTTCTTTGATTTCGACGGTTTCATCTTTG
This sequence comes from uncultured Gammaproteobacteria bacterium, assembly GCA_964459625.1. Classification (GTDB taxonomy): domain Bacteria; phylum Patescibacteriota; class Patescibacteriia; order Magasanikbacterales; family GWA2-37-8; genus JAKLGL01. The sequence goes on from CAYWMO010000006.1 coordinate 9,173, forward strand.
ACAATTTTGAGAATTTTCGTTTTGGAAGATAAGATACTTTCCAATTCTTTTATCAAAGCCATTTTTTCTTTCAATTCGTCTTCGATTTTCTTGGCTTCCAAGTTGGCCAATTGTTGCAACTTCATTTCCAAGATTGCCACGGCTTGTCGTTCGGTAAATTTGAATTTACTCATCAAATTGGCCTTGGCTTCTTCTTTATCTTTGCTGGCTTTGATGGTTTTGATTATCAAATCTATTTTGTCCAAAGCCATTTTGAGGCCTTCCAATATATGGGCTCTGTCTTTGGCTTTTTCCAAATCAAATTCGGTGCGACGGCGAATAACTTCTTGACGATGTTTTATAAATTCTTCCAAAATTGTTTTCAAATTCAATACGCGAGGTTGAATGCCGTCAACAAGTGCCAACATGTTGGTGTGAAAAGTCGTTTGTAATTCGGTAAGATTATAAAGTTGATTCAAAACTTTTTTGGGGTAAGCGTCTTTTTTTAGTTCTACGACTACGCGAACACCGTCCTTATTGCTTTCATCGCGCAAGTCCCTAATACCTTCAATCTTTTTTTCTTGCACCAAAGTGGCAATTTTTTCCAATAAAACAGCTTTGTTTATTTGATAAGGCACCTCGGTAACCACTATTTGAAAATGTCCGTTTTTCATTTCTTCTATTTCCGCTTTGGCACGTACCACTACGCCTCCTTTACCTGTGGCAAAAGAAGCAAAAATATCTTTTTTATTATAAATAATGCCTCCGGTCGGAAAATCAGGGCCTTTTACAAGTTCGCAAAGTTCTTCAATGGAAGTTTCAGGTTCTTCTATAAGTTTTATAATACCATCGCAAAGTTCACCAAGATTGTGCGGGGCTATGGAGGTGGCCATGCCTACGGCAATACCCATGGTACCGTTTAAAAGCAAGTTTGGCACTTTGGTCGGTAAAACCATTGGTTCGGTATGCGATCCGTCGTAAGTAGGGGAAAAATTTACCGTATTTTTTTCAATGTCGGTCAACATTTCTTCGGCTAAAGCTTTTAATTTTGCTTCCGTATAACGCATAGCGGCCGCTCCGTCGCCGTCCATGGAACCGAAGTTTCCCTGACCATCTACTAACTGGTGACGCATGGAAAAATCCTGCGCCATACGTACCATAGAATCATAAATGGCGGCATCGCCGTGAGGGTGATATTTAGCCATCACCTCACCGACCACATGTGCTGATTTGCGAAATTTGGAATTATGTTTAAGACCGATATCCCACATGGCATATAAAATACGTCTGTGAACCGGTTTAAGACCGTCACGAACATCGGGTAACGCGCGAGAAACTATTACGCTCATTGCGTATTCCAAATAAGATTGTTTGACTTCATCGGAAAGTGAAGCGTCGGTGATTTTGCCGATATCTCCTTTTACCAGTTTCATTTTTTCTTGAGCCATAGACAGTTTGTAAGATTGTTTATTTAATTATTTTTTTAATGTTGAACTTACGGTTGTGGTATTTACAACAATATTGTTTGTTGAAGTAGAAATTGTCGAACTCACGGTGGAACTGATTATCTGAGACACCAATTGTGACATTTGTTTTTTGATTTCAACAAGATTTTGTTCTTTTTCTTGTTGATCAAAACTTTCAGACCATTGATTTTCAAGGGTTTTTTTGATTTCAACAGTTGATTTATCCCAAGCAAAAGCGTTTATTTGTAATTTGGTCGCGTAAACCACGAAAGAGAAAATACCGACGGCGACTATCAAAACACCGGCCCACATCAATCTTTTGGCCGGGGCTTTGGCGTTTTGTTGTTCGAAAAAAACGGCGAATTTTTCCAAGTTATCTTCATTTTTTTCCGCGGTTTTCTTTTTGGACATAAATTAATAATTTTTTTCCAAGACCAATATTTTGGTTTCTTCTTGAGGAAGATCTTTTTTCTTGATAATTATCTTTTTTTCCACGGTTTCCGGTTTTAATCCGGTTTCTTTGATAAAATTATCTATAGGCAGAGCTTTGGGATCAGTGTCGCATTTGAAAGCTATAGGTACAACTACACGAGGTTCAAGCATGGAAACTATTTCTCCGGCAGTTTTTGGATCTAAAGTTTTTCCCGCATTACCGACAGGTATGAAAAGTATGTCCGGTGTTCCGAGCTTTTCTATAATGTGTTCGGAAATTTTTTCTTTGATACCGCCCAAATGCACGATATTCATGCCTTCGGCCGAGATTTTAAAAATCATATCTTTTTCATTGGCCGCTATCGCGTAAATCATATTGTCTTTGAGTTCATATTCGCCGAGTGTTTCTACAATAAAAGCAGAATCGGAAATAGTAACCGAATCTTTGGCGGAATTACTATAGAGAGCAGCGTCAGGAGAAAAATTTCTGGGAAAATCTCCAGTTTCCGGTTTGTAAGGATTTATCAAAATGACGATGTCTTCGTCTTTGAGATTTTTGGTTTGCAGTTTGACACAAGTTTGTCCGAGCCAGTTGATATGCATAAAATATATGATTAAATAACGCCTTTATTTTATCATAATTCATACACCTCCGCAAG
>CAYWMO010000007.1:0-11504 GCA_964459625.1 uncultured Gammaproteobacteria bacterium
TAAACGGGTGTTTTCTATTCTTTTTTTTGGGGAGTTCCTATCGTTTGCTCCATTGCGGTGCACGTCTGGCTTTTTTGAGACCTGGTTTCTTTCTTTCTTTGATACGAGCGTCGCGAGTCAAAAGACCGCCGACTTTCAAAGATTTTTTAAAATCTTCGTTCCATTTTACCAAAGCGCGAGCAATACCGTGTTGAATAGCTTTCGCTTGACCGTTTTTTCCGCCACCGTTTACTTTGACGGAAATATCCAAATCTTTTTCTTTGCCCAAAGTTTTAAGAGGAACCAAGACGATACCTTGTTCGGAAAGAGTGAAGTATTGTTTAAAATCTTTTCCGTTAACAATGATTTTTCCTTCGCCTTTATCCAAGCGCACACGAGCGGTGGCCATTTTGCGGCGACCGACGGCGCGATTCTCATCTTTTTTTTCTTTGGCGCTTTTGAGAGTTGTTTTAGCTGTTTTTACCATAGAAAATTATTTAAAAGATATTCTTAACAATCTGTTGTCGCGCAATTTGTTTTTCGGCAACATTTTGGTTACCGCATACAAGACCACTTTTTTAGGATCTTCTTTCATCACTTTTTTAGCCAGGGTTTCTTTCAAACCGCCTGGATAATTACTGTGATGGCGATAAACTTTTTGATCGAGTTTTTTGCCGGTAAATTTAACTTTATCGACATTTATAATAACGACTTTGTCGCCTTTATCCAAACGCGGCTCATAACCGACTTTGTGTTTACCCATCAAGATCATCGCGATTTTGGTGGCCAAACGTCCCGGAGCCATGCCGGCGGCGTCAATCTCAAACTTCTTTCTGTTCATAACGCAAAAAATTAAATAAATTCAACAACCGCTTCTTCGGCTCCGTCGCCTTTACGGTTTTTTAAAGCGGTTATGCGAGTATATCCGCCTTTGATTTCTTTATATTTCGGACCATATACTTCCATCATTTTTTTGACGGCGTTTTCGGTATATAAAGTTTTGGAAATTTGACGACGAGCGGTCAAATCATTTTTTCCGGCAACGGTCACCAATTTTTCAACCAAAGAACGTACGGCTTTGGCCTTGGCTTTGGTAGTTTTGATTTTTCCGTAAATAATCAAACTTTCCGCCAAATTTGCAAGCAATGAACGGCGTCCGGCTGTTTTTCTGTCCAATGTAATTTTTTTACTTTGATGTCTCATAAGGGTTTACTTACTTTTTTTACTGACTTTCTTAACTTTTTTTGCGACTTTTTCTTCCCCCTTTTTAGCTTTTATCAGAGTTTCTTCGTCAATACCTTCGATTTCTTTTTCCACGGAAATTTCCGGTTCACGCATCATTTCTTCTTCGGTTTTGATACCAGAAGCGACAATGCGGAAATGTTCCATCAAAACATCGTTGGCTTGTTGTAAAGCGTATTTCGGAGAAATAGAACCGTTGGTCTCAATGGTCAAAGTCAATTTTTCATAGTTGGTGATGTCTCCCACGCGAGTATATTCGACATGATAACCAACATCCTTGACCGGAGTATATATAGAATCTATCAAAATAGTTCCTAAATCCACGGCTTGTTTGTCTTTTTCTTCTACCGTGCGGAAACCGCGACCGACACCGACAGTTATTTCCATTTCAAAAGTTTTATCGGAAGTCAGATTGGCGATAACCAAATCAGAATTGATAATTTCCACTGCGGAATTTTTTTCAAAATCTCCGGCTTTCACTTCACCCGGACCTTTTTTGGTCAAAGACAAAGTTACCGGCTCTTCAGAATAAACTTTTACCACCAATTGTTTGAGATTTAACATTACTTCCACCGCATCTTCTTTCATTCCTTCCAAAGTCGAAAACTCGTGCTGTATACCTTTGATTTTAAAGGATTCTACAGCCGCACCCGGCAAAGAAGATAAAAGTACGCGACGCAAAGCATTTCCCAGAGTCGTGCCGTAACCGTAATAACACGGACTTACGGTAACCACCCCGATATTACCTTGTTCGCCTTCTTTAAATTCCACTTTTGACGGTAATAATAAGTTCTCCATATGGTTTTAAATTAAAAATTTTTAGCGTGAATAATACTCAATGATAGCTTTGGTGTTAAAACCAGCATCTTCAACTTGAGGGGTATTTAAAACCTTGGCGGAAATATCTTTGCTGTTTACAGCCAGCCAAGCCGGGGCTTCGGTTTTGGAAAGTTTTTCAGAAATATTTTCAAAACCTTTTTTGTTTTTGCCTTTAGCGGAAAGTCCGACAACATCGCCGATTTTAGCGTTAAAAGACGGTACATCGACTTTTTTACCGTTGACAGTAACCAATCCGTGAGAAACTATTTGGCGAGCGGCCATACGAGATTTTCCCAAACCCATGCGATAAACAATGTTATCCAAACGACTTTCCAAAGCGGCTAACAAAATTTTGGAAGTATCACCGACTTTTTTGGAAGATTTTTCCACGTAATTGGCAAATTGTCTTTCTATCAAACCATAAACTCTTTTGGCTTTTTGTTTTTCGCGCAATTGAGCGCCATATCCGGAAAGTTTTCCTCTGCGGGAATCAGGTCCGTGTTGACCGGGAGCATAACTGCGTTTAGCGAAAGGACATTTTGGTCCCAAACATTTTTCGCCTTTAAGTAACAATTTTACTCCGGCACGACGACATTTGGCGCAATTTGTATTTATTTTTTTAGACATATCTATAATTTAAAGATTTCAGAAGGATTAAACGCGACGCGGCTTCGGAGCGCGACAACCGTTGTGCGGAATCGGGGTCACATCGTTGATGGAAATCACATTGATACCATTGGTGTGGAAAGCACGGATAGCACCTTCACGTCCCTGACCGATACCTTTAATAAAAACAGTCACTTCTTTAACGCCATAATCCGCAATCTTATCGGTCAAATTTTTGACCACCACGGAAGCAGCATAAGGAGTCGCTTTTTTCGGACCATTAAAACCGGCCATACCGGCGGAAGCCCAACCAAGGGCGTTACCGTTCGGATCAGTGACGGTAATAATAGTATTGTTATAAGAAGCCAAAATATGCGCCACAGCGCGCGGAACTTGTTTAACCGCTTTTTTCTTTTTAGCTTTTACAACTTTAACTTGTTCTTGAGCCATATATCAAATTAATTATTATGTTTTAATACCGGATTTGGCGCGACCGCTGCCCATGGTTTTTCTGGTATTGCCGCGAACGGTGCGAGAATTGGTTTTGGTGCGTTGTCCGCGAACCGGCAAATGACGCATATGGCGCACACCGCGATAACATTTGATGTCTTTGAGACGTTTGATGTTAGCTCCGATTTCACGACGTAAATCGCCTTCAGTCACGTGTTCTTTTTCCACCAAAGCGCGAATTTTGTCTTCTTGTTCCGGAGTCAAATCCTTGGTGCGAAGTTCACCGTCAACTTTGGCTTGTTTCAAGATTTTTTCCGCCAAAGTCGGGCCGACGCCGAAAATATAACGCAAAGAAATACGGATTTTCTTTTCTTTGGGTATATTGGTACCTGCTATACGCATAATGTATACATTACTTAAAAAAATAAATTAACCTTGACGCTGTTTATGTTTTTTGTTTGCACAAATCACATAGACCCTGCCTTTGCGTCTGACTACCTTGCATTTTTGGCAAATTTTTTTTGCCGAAGGACGTACTTTCATAAAAAAATTTAAATTACACAAAAACATCAACCACTGCCGCGATATCGACGCTCGACTACATTGTCAAGCTACACCGCAGTGGTTGATATTTCTTTTTTTAATTATATTTTTTAAAACCGATAAGTAATTCTGCCTTTAGTCAAATCGTAAGGAGTCATAGCAATTTTTACTTGATCGCCGAGACTCAAACGAATTTTATTCAGGCGCATTTTACCGGACAAATGAGCTAAAACCAATTGACCGCTTTCAAGTTTAACTTTGAAAGTGCCGGCTGGTAAAAGCTCTTCAATTGTCCCTTTTATCTCAATAGCATCGTTATTCGCCATTTGAAAAGGATTATTTATGTAAATATATTAAACTATTTTTTAAATTTAGTCAAGGGTTAGCCAAAAACCAGGTGTTTGTCTGTTATTTTGGCTAAGATTAGCAGTTTTGGCCATTGCTTACCTGTCAACAGTTCTTTAGGACGAAGTTGGGGTCATTGGTAATTGATCTTTTTTTACTCTATACACCCACTCTTTGTATAATAAAAAATTCCAAGAAACCGCCAATGCTATATTGGCCATTCTAACCAATAAATAATTAAATCCGAATTTATGATTAAATAACCACATCCATAAAACGGCAAAAATATAATTTCCCAAAGCAACCGTCAAAAATTTGATCATTTGTTTATGCGCTTCACCTCCGGCTTTGAAACTCATTTTCTTATTCATCAAAAATACATAAAGTAAAATAAAGGCTTGATTAACAACTACCGCCACTACCGGCAATAGACCGAAAAATTCTTTCAAAATCCACAAGGATAGCATATCAAAAAACAAAGCGGAGATACCAACACTAAAATATCTGACAAATTGATCGCGATGTAACCAAAGATAAGTTAAATATTTTTTTATCATATATTATTCCAAAACGGCTTTAATACGACGCACGCCGGAACTAACCGCTTCCTCTTTGACGATTTTGAATTTTCCAAGAACCCTGGTATTTTCCACGTGCGGACCTCCGCAAATCTCTTTACTAAAAAAATCTTTATCGTTGCCTACGGTATAAACTTTCACCAAGGCTCCGTATTTGTCCTCAAACAACCCGATGGCATTTTGTTTTTTAGCTTCTTCCACGGACATTTCCGCAAAAGTTACGGGATAGTTTTTGACTATAACCTCATTTACCATATCTTCCACTTGTTGTTTTTGTTTGTCAGTCATTTTTTCCGGATGAGAAAAATCAAAACGCATGCGATCCGCCGTAATATTACTACCGCGCTGAGCTACGTGATCACCGAGCACTTTACGCAACGAAGCGTGCAATAAATGGGTGGCGGTATGATATTTGGTAGAAATTTCGGAATTATCCGCCAAACCGCCTTTGAATTTCTGTTCCGCTCCGGCACGAGACAAATCTTGATGTCTCTTGAAAGCAATATCAAAATCGTTTACATCCACGGTTAAGCCGTGCTCATTTGCCAGTTCCATTGTCATTTCCAGTGGAAATCCGTAAGTATCATAGAGCTTGAAAGCTTGTTTGCCGGAAATTAGAGTTATGTTTTTACCGGTTTTCTCAAAAGCCATTCGAAAACCATCTACCAGTTTTTCAAATTCTTTTATCCCCTGTTCAATAGTATTTCGAAATTTACTTTCTTCGCGAGCCATTTCTGTTAAAATAAATCTTCTATTTCGTAAAATTTCCGGGTAAACTGATCCAAAAATTTCAATGACTTTTTCCGAAACAATTGAACAAAAATTTTCTTTCAAACCGATAATTTTTCCGTAACGCACCGCGCGACGAATAAGACGACGGACGATATAACCCTGATCTACATTGCCCGGGGCAATACCTCGATCATCTCCCATTATCATCGTGGATGTACGCAAATGATCGGCAATCACACGCATAGCTTTGGTAACATCCGCATTTTCTACATATTCACGACCGGAAATTTCTTCAATTTTTTGAATGAGTGGCCACATCGTGTCTATCTGGTAAGTATCAGTTAAACCGTTAATCACGGCTATCGTACGCTCCATTCCCATGCCCGTATCTACATTTTTTTGTTTGAGCGGTTCAAACTCGCCTTTTTCATTTTTGAAATATTCCATGAAAACATTGTTCCAAATTTCCAACCAATTGTCTTCATCGTTTCCAGGATTGCTATCTTCTGGCGGAAACTCTGTTTTCCCGCGCCAATAAAAAATTTCCGTATCCGGACCACACGGACCGGTCAAACCGGCCGGACCCCACCAATTATTTTTTTTCGGCAAATACGCGATTCTATTTTCCGGCATTCCGAGTTTTTTCCACATATTCGCGGATTCGTTATCACGGGGCGCATCGTCGTCACCTTCAAAAACGGACACTGCCAATTTTTTAATATCCACGCCTAACCATTTTTTATCAGTCAAAAATTCAAAACTCCATTTTATGGAATCCTCTTTGAAATAATCTCCCAAAGACCAATTGCCAAGCATTTCAAAAAAAGTAAAATGACTAGTATCTCCGACTTCATCAATATCACCGGTGCGGACGCATTTTTGCACATTGGCTATGCGGTTACCACCCGGGTGTTTAGCCCCAAGTAAATAAGGCACGAGCGGATGCATCCCGGCCGTGGTAAACAAAACTGTGGGATCATTTTCCGGAACCAAAGAAGCCGAAGAGATGATCTCATGTTTTTTGCTTTTGAAAAAATCCAAATATTTTTGACGGAGTTCGGAAGATGTTAACATACAAACATTAAATTTAATTTTTTTATTTTAATTTAATCACATACCCGGAAACCTGTCTATCTCCGGAAGATCTAGCACCACCACCAAATTCATGATAAGCATCTTCAGCTGATTTTTCCGGTACGGTAACTGTTATGTTGTTTACTTTTTCTATTTGAAATGGAATATCGGTATTTTCTTTAAGCCTGTTTTCCAAATAAGAAATGTCCGAAACATTGGTAGAACTCATGGCGGCGTCCGTAACAAATATTTCAAATTTTTTATCATTTATAGCTTTAAGTTTTTTCAATACATTTAGAGTATTTAATACTAGAACATCAGGCACTCTTTCTCCATAAACATTATCCATAACAAAATGTAATTTTTGTTCGTTATTTTCTTTTTTTGTCGGCAACACCGTAACCAACTGGTCGGCAAAGCTTTTTTTGCTATTTTCATTTTTACAATATAGGAAAAACCTGTTTCTATCACCAAAACTCAAATTGGTATCATTGTTACATCCGTTAGTGGTACATTTGAGACAGGCGCGAATATTATTTATCACTTCTTCCAAATCACAGGTCATAATACCGACAATATTTCTTGCTTCTGTGCCTATGCTTTTTTCTAATTCACTTTTAATACTATCGAACCTATCCTTGAGTTGTTCATTGTTGCTATTTTCAGTATTTTTTTCAAATGATTTTACCATTTCATACAATTTTGCCCAGACACTTTCCAAATTTCTTATTTTATCACCGACTCCGGCGAGATAATCTTTGGCTGTTTTGATTTCTTCTTCAGAAATTTTCTTACCTTTCTTTTTATTTTCCTCTTTTTCTATCAAAGTCATTAAATAGTGAACATCATTACCAATTGGGACAATACCTGATTCGGAAGTGAAGTCTTCGCCAAGTTTTTGAAAAATTTTTACTACCTCCTCAGTTGGTATTTTTTCTTTATTTAAACTGTCTATCTTTTCTTCCACTTTTTCTTTTTCATAAATGTCACCAAGTTTATTAACCAAGTTTATAATTTTATTTGGCATGGTGTCACTTAAAAGTTTTTGAACCTCTTTGACATTTTCTTTGGTCCAGATTTCAATTTCAAAAGCTTTTTGCAAATCATCCAATATTTCCTGTTGCTCTGGAGAAACCGGTTGCCCTTTTTCCAATTCTCTAAATTTGGCGGATAGACTAGCTCCTGACTGTTTACCATATTTATTAACTATCCTTAAAACATCTTTTTCTTTACCCTCAAAAATATCTTCGTCTGCCAATTCTTTAATATTGCTATTTATGGATTGTAATCTCAAATCAATAGTTTGCACGTTACCCATAATAGCCGAGACTTGCTCTTCTTCCACTTTTTGCATTGTTTCCGGACTAATATCTTTAAAAATATCGTTTTGGGAACGTAATTTAATGTATTCTTTTAAACTTCCGGCAACTTCTGGGGCCATGTATTCATTTACATCAATACTGTCTAGATTTTCTCTAAATTCTTCCCATTTACCGTTTAATTTAAGAGCTAACATAAAACCCAAGAGATTTCCTTTAAGGTTATCTTTTCCAGCCATGTTAACCAAATATGTGCCATATTTTTTGATACTTTCCACGTGATTTTCATTCAATTTTTCCGGTATCTTAATTATACCCATTTTTTCTTTGAAAATAACTTTGATATTTTCAAGCAATCTACTTTCTTCATTTTCAAAAATATTTCTTTTTTGTTCATTTTCTTTGGTATTATCCAGTTGATTATTAAAAGCTCGAAAATTTTCCCGGATTTCTGCCAAAATTCTCGCGTTGTTTTTTGTACCACCATTTAGAACAATTTCTATATGATGAAGTGGCCAAAGTTTTTCAAAAAATAGTTTTTGTTCAACTTTCGAAAGTTTCGGAATTACCTCATAAATATAACTGGAAAAAAGAGAGGGTGCCGCATCGAGCACATCTTTACCGACTTTATAGAAATAACTTTTTTCTTCAACATCCCAATTTTGCTTATCGGCAATATTTTCCATTTTTTGTAAACCCTGCCTGATTTCTTGCTTGGTTCTACCCACCGTAGTTTTAGCTTGAAAACTTTTATTGAGTTGATGCATGAACTCACCCAAAGATTCTACCAAAGACATATTCCCGGCACCGTTAGTATTGATAACTTCTAAAATTGCCTGCTCTTTGGGAGAAATGCTTTCTTCCCCTTCGTTTAATATTTTTTTATAAACTTCGTATAATTTGTCAAATATAAAATTTCTATTATCCGCGTTGTTTTCAGGAAAAAGTTCTTTCATTTTAGTTTTTATTTCTTTCTGAATTCTATTATTTTCGTCTTCCATATGACAAACTCCATATATCGCCAATACTTCCACCCAGTTATCCTTAGTGAGGTTTTTTTCGGCAATTTTTGCGCCCTGATAAATATTTTCTAAATATGTGGACCCGTGAGATAAACTAGAAATCAATTTTTTGTTCACAATTTCTTCCAAATCACCTAAATCTGTATTTTTTAAAATTTCACTATTTTTTAATTTAACAACGTCATCCAACGAGCCATATTCTCGTTCCAAAAGAAACTTGAGTCCTTCTCTGGCTGCATTTTCATAATCTTTATCATTTTGAAAATCTAAATCTTGAGATAATTCACTATTTTTGATTTCTTTAAAGTAATCAGCATCACCAATCTTCAAAAATTTTAAACATGCTGTTTTAATTTCTTTTGTCAAATCAATACCTTCTGCAAGTTCATTTTTAAACTTTATAGAGATTGAGACTGCTGCTAAATTTTTATCCAACAAAATTCTTTGAAAAGCTTCTTTGACAACATCTACATAATTATTTATTTCTTTCAGATCAATTCCTTTGGAAAAATCTTCTTTAATTGTTATGGTTTTTCTATTCTCAGAAGCTTTTGGGCTATTGATTTTTTCTACAAAAACTTTTTTTATTGTCTCTTCATAATCTTCAAAATTTTCAAAGCCACTTTTAATATAGCCCAACTCTTTGAAGACAGAGACCTTGTCTATATCTCCTTTTTTAAATACTTTCCATAAAGCATCTTTAGTAATTTTTTCCAAATCTTTCACTTCATCAAAATTTACATCTTTTGCCAAGTCGCTTTGTCTGAGCTCTACTGCGTTGGAAAAAGAACGACTTTGTCCATCGCTATTTTGTAAACATTCAACAAAACTTTGCTTTACCAGATCCTCAATAACAACATTCTTGGCCAAATCAATATTTAAAATATTCTTTACATCCCAAAAACGATTTTTCATCAAAAGGTTTTTAATGCCTTTATTAATAACGTTATCGAAGTTAAATCCAGAAGCAATTTCACTTTTTGTAAATTCAATAAACCTTTCCAGACCGTTGGTTCCGTGATCCAAACAATCCAACAATCCTAGTTCAACACTTTCTGTAATATCAATATCGTCTGCAAACTCTTTTTTAAATTTTACAATATTTTCTATGGATTCTGGATAAGTAGAATATTTCAAACGCACTGCTATTTTTTTATTAACCGCATTTTTATAAACATCTGAATTTTTTAAATCTATCCCTGTCATTAACTCGCTGTTTTTGATTAAACGAACATTGTCTAATTTTTTATCATAATATTCCTCTGTGCAATTAGCGATTGCCTCTTCTATAATTTCTTTCAAATCTATTCCTTCGGCAAATTCATTCTTAAATTTAATGGCTTGTTTTATATCAAAGCTGTATTCAGCTTCTAAAATTCTTTTCAAACCTTCTTTCACCGCTTCATCATAACCTTCAATGTTTTTTAAAAAACCCTCCAACAATCCGCTTTCTTTTATGTCTAGGGCCATGTTGTAGGCACCTTTTTCCAAAAAATTAATGAATCCTTCTTTAATTTCTTTGGATAAATCTATATTTTTCGCCAACTCATTCTTAAATTCCAAAGTTGTGTAAAGATTGTTTTTATCTAAACTTTTAACAAAACCCTCTCTTACTGCTTCTTCATAGCCATCCAGACTTTCAAAATCTATTTCTGGTGCCAAATCTTTTTTAATTTTAATAGCATTATGGTTTCCTTCTTTTAGATACTCCAAAAATTTTTCTTTTACCGTTTTGTCATATCCTTCTATATTTTTTGAATCCAAATATTTACTGATACCTTGATTTTCAGCCGGAACACCTGAATTCATCGCTCGTGTTTCCATGGAACCAAACACCCCTTTTTTAATAGCGTCGCTCAAAAATTTTTCTTTAATAAATTTACTACCTTTGATATTAATCGCTCCATTGATTTGACCTTCTTCTACCTGTTGAACTAAACCATTTTTAGCCACGGACAACAAGTCTACTCCTTCGGAAAAATTACTATTTTTTATATTATCCACAGACACCTCTTTTCCTTCAGCCAAACACGTAACAAATCCTTTTTCTAACTTTTCTTTGAATCCGTCGATGTTTTTCAATTCAATACCTTGGGCCAATTCTTTTTGGATAGCTTTGGCGTCTTCTATCTGCCCTTTTTCCAAAACTAAAGCAAAAGCCGTTTTGACAACATCTTCATACCCATCAATAGTTTTAAGATCAATATTTTTTGCAAATTCCTTTTTAAGTATCAAAGCATCCTCAACATATCCTCGTTTCAAAGAAGACATGAAGACATCTTTTATTCTTTGTTCATAATTATTTGCTTCCGAAACATCTATATCTTTGGCAAAACTACTTTTTTTAATCTCCAATGCTCTGTCCATTCTTCCAACTTTTTCAATTTGCCTTAGGATATTTTCTCTTATTGTATTTTCGTAATCCGGAAAACTTCTTAAATCAACTCCCTTTAATATTTTATTTTTTAATAATTTTTTAGCACCATCCACAAAACCAAATTTAATCTGATCAAGAACCTCTTGGACCGCCTGTTTCTGTTCTTCGGTTAATTCTTTTTTCTGTTTTTGGTTTTCCGTCTGCGCCAAATCACTCGCTTCTGGTTTGCGGGTTGAATCCTCCTTTTGAAATTTACTTAAAAAACCAGGGAGGGTTTCCAACATTTTATTTCTTTTTTAAATCTATAAAAACATCTTTGAGCGATACCAACGCCCAAACGGTATTCAAACCAACAAAAGGATAACCTTTGATCATCAAACCGTAAATTATCAAAACAAAAGCACCTAAAAAATTAACG
>CAYWMO010000008.1:0-10734 GCA_964459625.1 uncultured Gammaproteobacteria bacterium
CGGTTACGACGCCGCTGTCGATCAAACCGGAAATAACGTATATATTGCGGCTTTGAATATTACTTCAAACGTTTATTCGAATGTCTATTTGCTTAGTTTAAGTGCCTACGCTTCCGCCGATACCAAAAATGTTTTTGATCAAATTTTAGGGAATTTAAAATTTAACAAAAATTTAGACAGCGCTTATAGCCGTAAGTCATGCGGAGAAACGGCGTTTGATGAAAACCCAGTTGGTATTTGCGATATTGATCTGGATTGTGCCGATGTTCCGGGAAAAAATATTTGTTTGAATCAAAAAGAAAAGATACAAAGAAATTATCAACGTTTGCAAAATATGCGAACTTTGAAAAGTTATTTATCGTCTTATGCTGATAATAACGGCGGAATATATCCAAAAATAACGGAAAATACTTTTTTAAACAACAGGGCTTTTAGTATTTGGGATAGTGCTTGGAGTGAATTTGGTTCCCAATTGGGACAATCTTTACCCAGAGATCCAGTAAACAAATTAGCTTCGGCCGGAACGTGTTTAAAAAATATTTCCAAAGGATGCGTGATAAATACGGATTGCGGAACAACACCTGCGGAATCAGGAAAAAACGGTTATTGGGCCGGAGAAAATAATTTTATAGATGAGTCTGATGTAAAAAATAACGGTATTAATTCCGGTGTAAAGTTTTCAACTGGTATCGGTCATGGTCAGAGTTTCGGTTTTACTTCGGGTAATGAGAAAATTACTATAAAACATCTTGATAAATACAATGCGGATTTGGAAAATTTTGCTATATCTTTTTGGTTTAAACCGACAGAACAAACTCCGGCCGTGTTGGTCAAAAAGGGTGGCTGGTCGGACACGGCAACCAATAATACTCTCGGAGGGTTTATGGTGGAATATGACAAATTGAGTTTTGCCGGATCTTCTCCGGTGGCGAATAACGGAACTTTGCGTTTTGCCGTATTTCCCGCTGCAAACGATTCGTTAGCTTCCAAACAATATTTTGCCATAGATACCAATGAACCATTGTCTTTGAATCGATGGCATCATGTTTTGGTTCGTTATGCCACATCTTCCGGTTTAATGTATATGGTTGTTGATGGAAAAGAGTTTCAAACGGTTAAAACCGGTTTATTACCGCATGATGTTATTTCTAAAACCCAAATTAGAATTGGCGCCAACAATGAAGATATTGTTATCGGAGAAGGGTTAAAAGGGCAGATGGATGAAATTTATTTTTACGCCGGAACAGGTTTTGGCGGAACTGTTGCCGATTATAACGCTAAATTTGAAAATATTTGCCAACTGCACGATAGTCAAACAGGTTGGAGCGCGGAAGATATGAGGTTTAGCTTTGCTTGCGGGGAAAATTCTTTGGCTTATGGATATATTTTGGATGATTCTACAGGAAATTACAGCATGAGATGGACTAAAGAAGAAGATGGTTTACAAAATTCGGCTTGGAGTTCTATCAGAACAAAATTTGGTTTGGGTTCGAATTTTGTTCAAAGCGGTTTTTGCGAATCGGAAATAGTATCAAGTCAACAAGGTTCTTGCGGTGACGGAGTTGTTAACGTAAATAAAGGAGAAAAATGTGATCCGCCCGGTAAAATCTTAAGCAGTAATACTTCAAATTGTGCAAGTAATCCGACAGGTAATTATTCTGGAGTTAAATGTTCCAGTGATTGTAAAAGCACTTCTACAGTAAGTAATTTAGGATGTTCTTCGTTGGGAACTTGCGGTGACGGTAAAATTCAGATTGAGCTCGGAGAGCTTTGTGACGATGGAGAAAATAATGGACAATTGGGTTTTTGCTGGACAAATTGTCGTCCGACAACAACGCCTGTTTGCGGAAACAACAAATTGGATTCTGGGGAGTATTGCGATAGTGTTAACAATATATGCAGTTTTTCCTCAGGCATAAATGTTGAATATGAAGATGTGGTAGCATATATATTAGTTGATCTTTCAGGGTCAATGGTAGGTACGAAATGGGCTATGATAACTTCCACTTTACCCAATTTAGGAGATGAGTTGATAAGTAAAGGTATTAAATTTGGCAGTTCCATATTTGTTAGTACTTCATATAAATACAATAATATTTCAAAAAATACGACTCTTGCTAAGGGTTATACGGAAAATATGTTATCTTACAAAGCTCAATCTTTGGGCGCCATGGATGAAATAAAAAAATATTATCCCGGAGGAGGTACACCAACGGGAGAAGCTATAGATTATGTTATCAATAATTTGTTTAATAAAAACACAGAAGTATTATGGAATTATTTGAATAAGAATTTGATTATAATTACAGATGGTCAAGCAAATGATATGGTTTTGGCAACTTCTAAAATTTCCGAAGCTGGTAGTAGAGGAATAAGGGTCAGTGTTTTTGGTATAGGTTATTCAGGAGGAACTATGGCTAATGCAGCTAAAGCCACAGGTGGGGTTTTTAAACAAATAGAAAGTAGTGACGGAAAATCTTTGGCTGAAGCTATCATGGAAGCTATAAAAAATAGTGTTTGTCAAGAATATAGTTTTCGTTCTGGTCATTCTTGCGCTTGGAATTGTAAAGGCCCGGGCGGATATTGCGGTGATGGAAAAATCAATGGTGAAGAAGAATGCGATAACGGTAAAGATAATGGAGAAGGTAAAGTGTGTAATCAATATTGCATGGAAAATACAGAAACTTCTTCCGGGACAGGTCTTCAAGAAGATAAGTTTTGTGGTGACGGGATTACACAAAGCGAAAAGGGTGAAGAATGTGATAATTCCGCGGCCAATGGAACAACATGTACGATTCCGGATGGTTTTTCCAGTTGCGCTTGGTGTTCGTTTGATTGTAAATTAAAGTGGAACGAATTAATAATTTAGTTTTTTAATAAAAATATGTTTGATGACGAAAAAACAAACAATGGCATTCCACCGCAAAATTTACCGGTAGAAGAGCCAAAAGACATGTTCGGTGATTTTGATGAAACTGTAAAAGATGAAACACCAAATGCTTTGGAAGCCGGAATGTTGAAGAAAAAAGAGGCTCCGGTTTTTCAAACTGTGGCACCAAATGTTTTTACTGACAATGAAAAGAAATACGTGGTTAAAGAACCTATTTTAGGAAAAATAATACTCATAGTTTTAATAGGTGTTCTTTTGGCCGGTATTGCTATCGGTGGTTTTTGGATTTATGATAATTTTTTATCAACAAAAAGTCAGGTCATCATAGTGGATGAAACCCAAAAAGAAACAAAAAGCGACGAAACTGTAAAACCGGAAGTAAAAACTCCTTTATCCTCGGAAACCCAAACTACCACCGATGATGCTGTAGCGGATATGAAAGTAGATGAAGTCTTGTTTGGAGAGCCTATAGATAGTGATAAAGATGGTTTGGATGATGTTCGCGAGAAAGAATTGGGAACCGGAGCCAACAAACCAGATACCGATAATGACGGATTGATAGATGGAGATGAGGTGATTATTTGGAAAACAAATCCTTTAAATCCGGATACGGACGGAGATGGTTTTCCGGATGGTACCGAAGTTAAAAATGGTTACAACCCTTTGGGGATAGGTAAGATTTTCTCTACAACTGAGGAAAATACTTCCACCGCCGCTAATAATGAAAAGTAATAATTATGTTTGGTAAAAAGCAAGACAATTTATTACCTGAAAGTTCAATAACAGTAAATACGATTCCGGAAGAATTTTACGGAGGTAAAAATCCGGTTGTAAGTTTTAAAAATGTTGTATCAGAAGTGGATTTGAAAAAAGACAAGATCGAAAAATTGACACCTCAAGAAAAAAAGGCGTTTTTTTCAAAAACCGTCGCCGGTGCCGGAGAAGGTGAGTGGCATTTGATAAATTTATTCACTAGTCCGAAATTTTTGGCTATTTTGGCCGGAATGGTATTTTTGATAGCTGTTTTAGGGATTGGTGGTTATTATTATTATTATTTTAAAAATTATTTATCGGCGCAAAAAACTGAAATAAACGATCCTGGTTTTGTTGACGTAACGTCAATTTCTACCACTACGAATGATAATATTTTGCCTAAAAACCCTTCAGAGGAAATACCTGTAATTCCGGAAATTTCCACCACAACTTCGGAAATTATTATAAAAGAACTTCCGATAGATTTTCCTTCCAGATTGTTGGCTGAAAGCGCGGACTTGGATGAAGACGGATTGACGGATTTGGCGGAAGAGGAATTTCAAACCGATCCCGGAGATTTTGATACGGATAAAGATAAATATCCTGACGGAGTTGAAGTTTATAATTTGTATAACCCGAAAGGTTTTGAACCGCAAAAACTGGTTGAATCCGGATTGGTAAAAACCTACGACAATCCGAATTTCAATTATGGTTTGTATATACCGATTCATTGGGCTGTCGGAAGTGTAGATGAAGAAGAAAGACAAGTTCTTTTCAGTACGTTAAGCGGAGAAAACATAGAAATAAGAGTGTTTAATTTCAAAGAAGGAGAGAATTTTGAAACGTGGTTTTCCAGAATGGCTTTGAATCAGGATTTTACGGCTTTGCAAAATTTCGAAACCAGAGCCGGTTTTTCCGGAAAAGTACGAGATGATGGTTTGGTATACTACTTTGTAAATAATGACAAAGTTTATGTTTTGCTTTATCACACCACCGACAGTTCGATAGTAAATTATAAATCAGTATTTGCTTTAGTAGCTCGCAGTTTTGATTTTCAAATTTCGGAACAAACAGTATTGGAAGAACAAACTCCTTTAATAAACTCTACATCAACAACAGTCGTTAGTGAAGAATAATAAAAACATGTTTAAAATAGAATATTTCAAAAAAGTTAATTGTTCCGTTAAAAAAGAATTACTTGAAAAAGCGGTTAGATTTTTTTCTTTTGAAACGGGGTATAAATCCGGCGCCGCCGAAGTGACCATAATAAGCGATAGAGAAATGAAAAGATTGAATTTTCAATATCGAGGAAAAAATAAAACCACGGATGTTCTGTCTTTTGCGTTCAAAGAAGATAAAAAAATAAAAACCGATTTTTTGGGTCAAATATTTATTTCATATCGTCAAATAGAAAAACAAGCCGGAGAATATGGGATTTCCGTAAAAGAAGAGTTTGTGCGCATGTTGACCCACGGGTTATTGCACTTGATAGGATATGACCATGATACTGTTGCTAAAGAGAAAAAAATGTTCGCGTTGCAAGAAAAAATAGTAAAAAAAACAATTTTATAATTTTTTAAAAAGTATGTTTTCTCTGAAACGTCTACTGTCCAGTTTTAAAACGGCTTTTGAAGGTTTGTTTTTTGTGTTTAAAACCGAACCGAATTTTCGTTTACAAATAATATTTGGCTTTACAGCGATATTTTTATCCTATATTTTTGAATTGCGCCGTTCTGAATGGATAATTATTATTCTTTTGATAAGCATGGTGTTGATGATGGAAATATTTAATACGGCTTTGGAACAATTTACCGATTTGTTAAAGCCGCGTTTGCATCATTATGTCAAAGCTGTAAAAGATGTCATGGCGGCCGCCGTTTTTGTAACATCTTTGGGAGCGTTGATAATAGGAATTATTATTTTTTGGCCGCACGTGGTCAATGTAATCAATAAATTAATATAGATTTATGCGAAAAACAGCGCAAAATTTATTGGTTGGTTTGGATATCGGTTCACAATCAGTCAGATTGGCCGTGGGTAATTTAATTTTACATAAACAAGGATTAGCAGAAGTACAAATATTGGGATGTGCGGAAGCGCCTTCGGAGGGTTTAAGTAAAGGAGTAATTACCAACATAGAGGATGTGGTTTCTTCGGTTTCGTCTTGTCTGGAGCAAGCCGAACATATTACCGGAACCCCGATAGAAAGTGTTTTTGTAGGCATACCTGGAGCGCAAACATTGATTCAAAACAGTCGAGGCTATTCCGTGGTTTCAAAAGCCGACAATGAAATTACAGAAAGTGATAAATGGCGAGCGGTGGAATCCTCTAAATCCGTAGCCACCCCACTAAATTACGAGGTATTACACGTAACCCCCAGATCTTTTATAGTTGACGGGCAAGGAGGAATCAAAGAACCGGTAGGCATGACCGGAGTTCGTTTGGAAGTGGATACAAAAATTATTTTAGGTCAATCTTCACAAATCAAAAATTTAACTAGAGCGGTTTATCGAACAGGTGTTGATATTGATGGTATGGTTTTGGCTCTTATTGCCGTAGCTGATACGGTTTTGAGTCCAAAACAAAAAGAATTAGGGGTTGTTTTGGTGAACGTGGGAGCAACCACAACTTCATTAATAGTCTATGAAGATGGAGAATTATTGCATTTGGCGGTTATTCCCGTAGGCGGAGTTCATATTACCAATGATTTGGCTGTGGGTTTAAGAAATCATGTTGATGTGGTGGAAAAATTAAAAATTGAACACGGAATTTGTACGAACGAATCTTTAAACAGTAGAGCAGATTATGATTTGTTTGAATACGGTTCTTTGGATCATGATAAAGTAAAAGAAAAAGAAATGGCTATGATTATTTCCGCCAGAGTTGAAGAGATCATGTTTATGATAGATAAAGAGCTGAAAAAAATAGGTAAAAGCGGGATGCTGCCAGCTGGTGCGGTTTTTGTCGGGGGAAGTGCTAAATTACCGGGTATATTGGAGGTTGCCAGAAAGTATTTGCGTTTACCGGCGTCTTTGGGATTGCCTTATGGATTGATAGCGGCTACGGATAAAATCAACGATCCGGCTTATACCACGGCTATAAGTTTGGTAAAATGGGGAGCTGATTTTATGCTGGAACAACAAATGCAAGATAACAAAAGTATAACGGAAAAAATAAAGAATATTTTTGGTAAATTTCGCCTTTAATTTTCTTGACACTCTGAGTGTTTAATTATAAAATAAGGGTGTAATTTTTCTTTTAATAAATAATCAGAATAACGAACACAAAATGTGTTCGTTTTCTAAGAAAAAATTTATGCCACAAGTTAAACCTGAATTGGAAACATTTGCCAAGATAAAAGTTGTCGGAGTTGGAGGCTCGGGCGGCTCAGCCATAAATAGAATGATGGCGGCTAGAATTCGCGGAATAGATTTTATTGCCATGAACACTGATGTACAAGCGTTACATCATAATAGTGCACCGCAAAAACTTCATATCGGTAAAACAGTAACTCGAGGTTTGGGTGCAGGTATGGATCCAGGAGTAGGACGTCGTGCAGCCGAAGAATCTCAAAATGAAATTCGTGAAGTTCTAAAAGATGCGGACATGGTTTTTATTACTTGTGGTTTAGGAGGGGGAACAGGTTCTGGCGCTTCACCAGTAGTGGCTGAAATCGCTAAAGAACTCGGAGCCCTGACTGTAGCAGTAGTTACCAAACCATTTTCTTTTGAAGGTCCGAAACGCAGAGAAATAGCTGAAAAATGTTGGGAAGATTTGGCTAAATATGTTGATACTATTATTACGGTTCCAAACGATAGAGTCATGCAAGTTATCGATAAAAAAACTTCTTTGCTTGATGCTTTTAACATCGTTGACGATGTTTTACGCCAAGGCGTTCAAGGTATATCAGATTCCATTACCGTTCATGGGATGATAAATGTAGATTTCGCTGATGTAAAAACCATAATGCAAGACACAGGTTCAGCTTTGATGGGCATAGGAGTGGGAGAAGGTGAAAATCGGGCTGCTGTAGCCGCTAAAGCCGCGATATCCTCACCATTATTGGAATTATCCATTGATGGAGCTTCGGGTATTTTGTTTACAGTAACCGGAGGGCCGGATTTAATGATGCATGAAATAGATGAAGCGGCCAAAATAATCACCTCTTCAGCTGCCGAGGATGCCAAGGTTATTTTTGGTGTTACTATCGATGAAACCATGAGTGGAAAAATAAAAATTACCGTTATAGCCACCGGTTTTGATGATAATCGTCGTTATCTTTCCGACGAAGATATATCGGTGAGACCTGTTTATACGGGAATTTCCAGTCCTGACAGATTTAAAGTTCAAAAACAAAAAGAAGAAGAAGAAAAAAAATTCAATGATTTGGTAAAAAAGAATAATTTTATTCAAGCACCTTCTGTAAAAGAAAAAGAATCATCGGTAGTAGGTAATTTTTTTGGCGGTTTTCATAAAGTGGAAAAAAACAAAGAAGAAGAAAAACCTGTTTCTTTCAATCGTTCCACTATCAGCGGTTCTGCTGCAAATAATGCCGCTACTTTTAAAAATATTAATTCGACTCCTAAAGTTGCGACCGAAGAGGAAAGCGGAGAATTGGAAATACCGGCGTTTTTGAGAAAAAAAATGGGTAATAATTAAAAATAAATATGTATTGTCCGGTTTGTAACAACAAGGAAACAAGTGTGGTTGATTCTCGTCCGAGCTCCGACGGGATGGTTATACGTCGTCGTAGAGAATGTGATAAATGTCATTATCGTTTTTCAACCAAAGAAGAAACGGAACTTTTGGATTTGGTGGTAATCAAGAACGACGGTCGTCGGGAGGCTTATATGCGTGAAAAATTGGAAAAGAGCCTACGTATTCCTTTGACCAAAAGATCTTATACCGAAGAATCTTTTAGCAAGCTCATACATGCTATAGAGAGAGATATCCAAAAGAAAAAGAAACGAGAATTAACCAGTAAAGAAGTGGGGGAATTGGTAATGAAACATTTAAAAACTTTCGATAAAGTGGCGTATATTCGTTTTGCCAGCGTTTATCGGGATTTTAAAGATGTTAAGAATTTTGAAAAAGAAGTAAAAAAAATTTCGGAAAAAAATTAATTTATTTTTATGTCGGAAAATACAAAAAACGAAGCACCGAAAGAAAACATTTCGGCTGAAGTCGATAAAAAAAACGCGGAACCGGTAACTTTGGAAAAAATAAACGAACTTTTAACTAATAATCTGAAGTGGTCGCAAATTATTTATGAACAAAGCCGAAAGATAAACCGTAAACTTTTTTGGTCTTCTTTCTTTGATTATTTAAAAGTGGCGGTGATTTTGATTCCGATTATTATCGGTTTTTTCTATTTATTGCCGGGTATAAACAATTTGTTGCGGGCGGCCGATGTTTTTTCTGGAGTTGATGTTTGTAAAGAAGGAACAGTACAACAAGGAGCTTTTTTGGATGCTTTGTTAAAACAGTTACCTTTTGATCAGGCCAAAAAAGAACAATTAAAAGCTTTATTGAAATAAATAATTTATTATGTTTGTTAAAAGAACAAAAATTGTCGCAACACTCGGACCGAGCAGTCAAGATTATAAAATTATAGAAAAAATGGTAAAAGCCGGAGTAAATGTTTTTCGATTGAATTTTTCCCACGGCTCTTATGCCAACCATGAAGCTTTGATAAAAAATATAAGAAAAGTTGAGAGCAAACTTCATGTACCGATAGCTATCATGCAAGATTTGCAAGGGCCGAAAATTCGCATTGGTGAAATGCCGGAAACGGGAATTAAATTGACAACCGGTAAAAAAATAGTTATTGCTGTCGGAGAAAAAAATTATAAAGACGGGCAGTTGCCATTGATTTATCCTGGTCTGCAGAAAAACATGAAAAAAGGAGATTTAATTTTGATAGATGACGGTAATATAGAATTGACTGTGGAAAGTATTTTTGAAAACAAGATAAATTGCCGAGTCGTTCAAGGTGGGCCGGTTTTTTCTCATAAAGGAATAAATTTGCCTCATACGGATTTAAAAAATATTCCGGCGTTGAGTAAAAAAGATAAAGAAGATTTGAAATTTGGTATAATGCTCGGAGTTGATGCGGTTGCTTTGTCTTTTGTAAAATCAGCCAAAGATATAGTAGAAGCTAGAAAAACGATTGCTTTGTTTGAAAAGAAGTTAAAAATTAAAAGCGAACAGCCGATTTTTATTGTTTCTAAAATCGAACAACATGAGGCAATAGACAATTTGGATGAAATTATTGCAGAAACGGATGGGGTGATGGTGGCTCGTGGTGATTTGGCTATGGAAACTCCTATGTCACAATTACCTCTTTTGCAAAAGAAAATAATTGATAAGGCCAATGAAGCGACCAAGCCGGTGATAGTAGCCACCCAAATGCTCGATTCAATGCAAGAAAAATTGCGACCGACTCGAGCGGAAATCACTGATGTCGCCAATGCGGTGATAGATCACGCTGACGCTTTGATGCTGAGCAACGAGACGGCTGTCGGAAAACATCCGGTATTGGTGGTTGAAACAATGTCAAAAATAATAGAACAAACGGAAAAATCAAGATATGATGATTTTAATCTAATGTCTTATAGAGAAAGCACTTCTATCAGTAAATCTATTTCCAGTCTAACACCATTGTTGGCAAAAAAAATAAATGCCAAAATGATTTTGGTTGCTTCGGCAACCGGTAAAACCGGGCGTTTGGTAAGTCGTTTTCGTTCTGAAAAAACTGTTTTGGTCGGAACTGAGACAGTTCGTGGTTGTAGACAGCTTTGTTTTTCTTGGGGAATAGTTCCTTTTGTTTTGAAGGAATGTAAAACCGTGGAAGATTTGACTCGCGGTTTTGTAAATTATGTAAGACAACATAAACTCGGTAAAAAAGGGGACAGAGCGGTAATGATTGGAGGAGAACCGGTGGGATTGCAAGGAAAAGTAAATTTTTTGGTAGTTAAAGAAATTTAAAAAACATGATTACTTTGGAAGATGTAAAAAAAATCGCCGGTTTGGCGAAAATCAAATTGACTTCGCAAGAAGAAAAAAGACACGCCGAAACAATTTCGGTTGTG
>CAYWMO010000009.1:0-10447 GCA_964459625.1 uncultured Gammaproteobacteria bacterium
GAATGGGAAAAATTTTATGATGAAATAAAAAATCAAACCCCGACGCCGGTTTATCATTCAAAACAATCTTTTGTTTTCCCGAAAGAAGACACTGATTCATATTCCGAAAAAATCGACGACGATTTGGATTTTGAAAAAATGGTGGCCGCTATCAAGCGGGAAAACGCAAAAACAAAACAAAATACTCAAAAGAAAAAGACGGAAAAGAAACCGGAACGCACACCCTCTTTTGTTTTCTTACAACAATTAAATTGGAGAAAAGCCCTGGCCGGAACTATGGCCGTGCTTATTCTTTTGGCCTTACCTTTACAAGCTAGAACTTTTTATCAAAATATCAAAACCAGTACAGGCAAAATCGCCGCCGATAGTACGGAAGGTTTTATGGCTCTGCAGGATTCGACTGCCGCTATTATTTCGGCCGATTTACCGTCCGCCCAAGGATCTATTACTCAGGCTTTGCAAAAATTTAACGAAGCTATAGGAGAAATTCAAAATCACAAAATACTTCAAGCTGTCGTAAAAAGCATTCCTTTGGTTAGTTCGGAAGTACAAAGTCGACAAAATCTTATAACCGCCGGACAAAAAATAGCTCTGGGCAACACTTATCTTATCAAAGGAGTTTCCGAAGCCAACAACGCCTCCTCTACTCCTTTACAACGATTACAGATTATTTCCGATCACTTGACTTTTGCTATTCCGAATTATGAACAAGCTTTTGAAGATCTAAACGAGGTAAAATTAGAAGTTTTACCTTTTGAGTATCAGGCCTCTTTCAAAGATTTTAAAATTCTTTTCGGCGGAATGCTCAGTGATTTGAAAAATATATCCGAACTTGGAAGAAATATCGACGAAATTTTCGGCGGTCAAGGATCACGTCGTTATTTGTTAGTTTTTCAAAACGAAGCCGAACTTCGCGGCACCGGAGGATTTATGGGTAGCTTTGCTATTTTGGAGATAAAAAACGGTCAAATACAGAATATGGAAATACCCTCGGGAGGATCTTATGATTTACAAGGTCAACTGAGTGTTTTGGTGGAACCACCGACCCCCTTATTGCTATCCAATAAAAAATGGGAGTTCCAAGACGCCAACTGGTTCCCTGATTTTAAAGCCTCAGCCGAAAAAATGCTTTGGTTTTATCGCTATAGTCGAAACACCACTTTGGACGGAGTAATTGCAATAAATTCTTCTGTCTTAACCAGGTTGTTGGCTTTGATAGGTCCGATTTCTGACGATCAAAGAAATTTGGTGCTAAACAAAAATAACGTACTCTCTTCTTTACAAACAATCGTGGAAGAAGGAAAGGAAAAAGAAAAAAATAAACCAAAGCAAATTTTATCCGATCTCGGACCACAAATTTTATCTTCTCTCTTTTCTCTAAAACCGGAAAATACTTTGCCTTTACTGTTCAATCTCAACGAGTCTTTAAATCAAAAAGAGATTCAGGCATATTTCACATCCCCCGCCACTCAACAAACCGTCGAATCTTTCGGTTGGGGCGGCAGAATAGTCAAAACTCCTGACGATCGCGATTATTTATTGGTTATAAACAGTAATATCCAGGGACAAAAAAGCGACTCTCAAATAAAACAAAAAATTTATCATCAAGCCGTTATCGAAAAAGACGGATCAATTATCAACAGTGTAACTGTTACTCGAGAACACGAGGGTCAATCCGGACAAAAATTTTATGGACAAACAAACATTGATTATATCAGAATCTATGTTCCGGAAGGAGCGGAGTTGATTTCCGCGCAAGGTTTTACTTGGCCCGATGAAAAATATTTTCGCGCTCCGGCCAAAGGCACGGTCAAAGATGCTGACTTGTCATCTTTGGAACAAGAAATCGGTTTTGATCAAAATTCCGGAACTCGTATTACCAAAGAATTTAATAAAACCGTCTTTGGTAACTGGGTGATAACCGAGCCGGGTACTGTCAGTACCGTTCAATTTATTTATCGCTTACCTTTTAAAGCTTTTACCGAAGAAAATGAAGCTACCGGTAAAAAAAGTTTGTCTTCTTTGATAACACAAAACAAAATCATTTCTCAATACCAGCTTTTAGTTCAAAAACAATCTGGTTGCCGCAGCACTTTTGAATCTCAAATAATTTATCCGACTGGTTGGGAATCATCTTGGAGTGACGGCCTGAACAGTAATTTAGCTCTTAACGGACACTTTGTCGCAGAAACTCCTTTACAAAACGATGAAATCTGGAGTTTATTAATGGAAAAAACCAATTAATCAATATTTTATGTCGGAGGAAAAAACCATTTTGGCGACTAGACGCCCAAAAAAGAAAAAACCTGATTATTTCGATAAAGAAATAGGTTTGGCCAAACAAAAAGAAATCGCCGAAAAAATCGCGAAAATTTACGAGGACTCTGACGGTAAAATTCCGGATATGAAAGAAATAAAACAGCGTCGTAAAAACCCTCTTTTGCGTTTTTCCATATTCCTCTTGGTTTTAACTTCCATCATGGCTTTTTTTGCATGGACCGGCTTTTTTTATTTTCCTCAGGGAGAAAAATTTTCTGAAGAAAAAATTTCTCTTCTTGTTGAAGGATCTTCGGAAACCGAACTTGGTGGTGACGGAACTTATGACATAATCATCAAAAACGAACTTGATGTTCCTCTAAAAAATCTTGTTCTCAATGTCAATTATCCGGACGGTTTTGTTTTTGTCAGCAGTAGTGTCTCAGCGCAAAATCTCGGAAATACCGAATGGACGTTACCGGACATTGGTCCGTTTGATGCTTTAAAATTGAATATTACCGGAAAAACATTTGGTTCTCTCAATCAACAGGGTTCTTGGCGTGTTTTTCTGAATTATCAACCGGGAAACCTAAATTCGCAAATGCAAAAAATTACAACCTTTAATACAAATTTATCACTTTCCCCTTTTACATTAACTTGCAAAGCTCCGGAAAAAGCCGCTTATGGAACAGATGTGGAATTATCTTATGTTTTAGAAAATAAAAACGACTATCTGCCTGAAAAAATGTATTTGGTTTTAAAAATTCCGGAAAATTTTTCTATCGTTTCTTCTTCTTTTCCTTTGGATAAAGAAAATCGTTTTGTGATAGTTCCAACAAGTACCTCATATTTCCCAAAAACATTCAAAATAATCGGTCGATTCAATGGAGAAATCGAAACAGAAGAACAAGTTCAAAGCTCTCTTGAATTGCCGGTTTTAGCCGCCAGACAAACATACCAAATAGGAAAAACCGAAAATAAAATATCTTTATCTCGCACCTCTTACTTGATGACTTTGGCCATAAACGGCTCCATAAACGATTTTAACGCCAAACCCGGCGATCCGCTTAATATAACCGTAAACTTCAAAAATGTCGGTAAAGCATCTTTAAAAAACGCCTCAATCTCTTTGAAATTAGATGCTCCGGCTTTGAAAAAACAAAGCATTATGGATTGGCCGGAAATAACCGATCCTTTGGACGGAGATATTGTTGGTAAACAAATAAACGACAGTCTGCGCAACGGTACAATAACTTGGAATAAATCAAAATTGAAAGAGTTGTCCGAAATAAAAACCAACCAGGAAATTACCATAGACCTAAAATTACCGATAAAAGACGGCGGCAAAATAGAGCTATCCGATTTAAAAGAATATTTGATTGCTGTCGTGGCGGAAATAACTTTTACCGAAGAAAATAATTCCAAAACCATTTCTGGAAATCCGATTAAAATAACTTTAAACTCCGACTTCAGTTTTGAAAAAAGAGTTTTGGTCGGAGAAAACGGTAGCGGTAAAGACCAAAGAGATTTTACTTGGATTTTACACAACAGTTTTCATCCTTTAAAAAATATAGAATTAACGGCCGAGGTTTACGGCGATGTGACTTTTGTTTCTTCCAGTTTACCGGCTGGCAATCTAACTTTTAATCCGAAAGAAAAAATAATCACTTGGAATATCGCGGAAATGCCGGAAAGCGTTGATGTTTTGGCTTTGCCTTTTTCGCTAATAGTCAACAAAAAAAATCCTTCTCAGCAAGTATTGCTTTCAAAAGTAAAAATAAAGGCCGAAGACACTATAACCAACCAAACAATTACTTTTATGGGAGGAGAAACCCTTTTGTTTGAAGAAACCGACGGGGCGGAAGAAGATCCTTACCAAGAATAAAATTATTTTAAAAAAGACCGTCAAAAGACGGTCTTTTTTTGACACAACCGTTCAAATAGCTTAAAATTGAAGGGTTGATAACTTGTTTATATTCAGCCTTTTTATGTTCTCTCGTACCCAAAAAATAATACTCTTGGCCAGCATAGTGGTTATTTTTTTGCTTGTTTATCAACCTCATAAAAGTTATCCCTATCCTTTTCATGTGGATGAATGGCATCATATTACCGAGGCTATCAGGTTAGGCGACCCGACAGACTATTATCATTATCTTTCTTTGGAAGAAAACAGACCAGACAGCGGTTTGGAAGTGGGGTTCCATTTTTTTCTTTATTTAATTTCATTATTCACAAATTTGGTTACCGGCTATAAATTTTTACCGGCAATTTGGGCTTGTTTTACGGCCGCAACTCTTTTTTACGTGGTTTATCAAAAAACTGAAAAAAACTACTGGCTGGCTTGGTTGGCAATTTTCTTCTTCGGTTCCGTAAAAACCAATGTAAACCTGATGGGTCTTTGGTTTTTTACACCCATGACTTTCTCTTTACCTTTTATTTTGTGGTACTTTTATTTCTTCGACAAAGGTATACAGACACACAATAAGAAACCTATCCTTATCGGCTTATCAATTTTGATTTTTCTTGTCCCCTTTCATCCGCTTTCCGTACTCTTTTCTTTTCCTATTCTGGCAATCTATTTTTTGATCAACCGCAAATTTATTTTCAAAGAATACCGCCTCTTTTCCCTTTTTATTTTTCCTTTACTGGCGGGTTTTATTTTTTACAAACTGACTCACGGAATATCTTTTTTACAAACCTTCAAAAATCTTTTTTCACAAATTGTTTTCACTCACGGCTGGGGAGTTCTGGAATTAAAAAATTCTCCTTTTGAACTTTACAACTTCATAGTATATTTGTTCGCTTTTTTGGGAATTTATTTTATTTTTCAAACCAAACAACAACAAAAATATGCTCTTTTTCTTATTTGGCCAATTTATTTGACCATCCTTATTTTTTTATATCGCCTTACCGGAGTATCTCTTTTCAGTCCTTATCAAAGAAATTGGTACTATCTAGGATTGAGTTTGCCAATTTTGAGTGCTATGGGATTTTATTACACTCTATTAAAAATAAAAAACTTTAACCAACACCCCCAATGGGCTAATTTGAGCACTTTTTTTATCATGTTAATTTGTTTAATTACTCCGATTTTGCTTTATGGAAATTATTACAAACTTCCAAAAAATACCGATTTATACAGAGTTGTCAGTCGAACCGATTATAAAATTTTGGAATATTTGAAAGATTTGCCTCGCGGTACAGTTATGGCCAACCCTCTTATTTCCACTGCCATATTCCCAGTTTCCGGACAAGAAGCGGTCGGAACCATCGCTTTTTATGGCAATAGAAAAGACGCGGAAAATTTTTATCTTTCCAAAAGCTGCGCGGAAAAAAGAAAATTGGCCAAAAAACACCAGGTTAAATATGTCCTCACCAAAAACAATCTAGGTTGCGTTTTCGGAACTCTACTCAAAGAAATCGGTGGAACTAAAATTTACAAAACCAATTTATGAAAGACACTTTAATAAGCGTTGTTTTACCTTGTCGCAACGAAGAAGCGGCATTACTTGGCTGCTTGCAAAAAATAAAAAAAACAATACTTGAAAACGATTTAAAGGCGGAAATTATAGTTTCCGATTCTTCAACAGATTCTTCTCCTAAAATAGCCGAGGAATTCGGAACTATTTTGGTAAAACACGATCAAGAAGGTTACGGTCGCGCTTATTTGGAAGGTTTTCAAAAGGCCAAAGGCGAATATTTTTTTATCGCCGATTGCGATGGAACTTATGATTTTGCCGAAATACCAAAATTCATCAAATTTTTGGAGGACGGTTACGATTTTGTCATAGGTAATCGACTGTCTGGTAAAATAGAATCGGAAGCCATGCCTTTTCTGCATAGGTACTTCGGCAGTCCGATTTTAAATTTTATTTTTCGTCTTTTTTTTCATCGTAAAATAGGCGACATCAATTGTGGTATGCGCGCTTTTACCAAAGAAGCGCTACAAAAAATGAAATTAAAAACCGCAGGGATGGAATTTGCTTCGGAAATGATCATTAAGGCCGTAAAAAACAATTTACAAATAAAAGAGATCCCTATCAACTATAATAAACGTTTAGGAAAATCAAAATTAAAAACTTTCGCTGATGGTTGGAGGCATTTACGTTTCATGCTTTTATATAGCCCCGGATTTCTTTTTTTTATCCCGGGTTTGTTTTTGTTTTTCTCCGGAGCAACAATCATGGTTTTGTCTTATTTTAACAAACTGTCTTTTGCCGGACTAAATTTTTATTATCATCCGATGTTTTTTGCTTGTTTATTTTTAATCATCGGTTATCAATTGTTGATTTTTGCCGTTTTTGCCAAAACCTACGCCGTCACCCATTTGGGAGAACAAAGCAAAACACTGGATAAAATACATAAAATTTTTACTGTAGAAAAAGGGAGTTTGTTGGGATTGTTTTTGGCCGCGTTGGGGATATTCGTTTTTTTGGCGATTTTTTACAAATGGTGGAGCGGCGGATTTTCTCAATTGCAAGAAGTGAAAAATTTGTTGGTCGCTCTGACTTTGGCCGCTTTGGGTTTTCAAACTATTTTTTCTTCATTTATGCTCAGCATGCTGGGGATTAAAGAACGCTAATGAAAATAGCCATTTTCCACAATTTTTTGGATAATATAGGCGGAGCCGAAATGGTTACGCTTATTTTGGCCAGGGAGCTTTCCGCTGACATCTTTACCACCAATTTTGACAAAGAAAAAATTAGAAAAATGGGCTTTGACGACAATCGCATATTTTCCATAGGCAAAGTTCCGCTCAACGCTCCGTTTCGACAACAGTTGGCTTTTTGGCGTTTTCGATTTTTAAATTTAAAACAAAAATACGATTACTATTTGATTTGCGGCGACTGGGCCATGTCCGGCGCAGTGAACAATAAACCTAACTTATGGTATGTCCACTCACCTATTCGAGAAATTTGGGATTTGTACGAATATACCAGAAAAAACACCGTTCCCGTCCTATTGCGTCCTTTTTTCGATTTATGGGTTTTCTTTAATCGTTATTACAATAAAAAATATATCGCTCACGCGGAAAAAGTACTTTGTAATTCCGAAAATACTCGTCAACGCGTCAAAAAATTCCTCAATCGCGAAGCTGAAGTGGTCAATCCTCCGATTGAAACGAAAAACTTCAACTATTTGGAAAACGGAGATTTTTGGCTAAGCGTCAACCGACTTATCAATCACAAAAGAATAGAATTGCAATTGAAAGCTTTCGCCAAAATGCCCGACAAAAAATTGATTATTGTCGGCAGTTATGAAAACTCCAAACATTTTAAAAAATACGCCGATTTTGTTTTAAAAAACAAACCGCAAAACGTTGAAATAAAAAGCTGGACGACCAAAGAAGAACTTATTGATTTGTACGCTCGTTGCAAAGGTTTTATCGCCACCGCTAAAGATGAAGATTTCGGTATGACGGTTTTGGAAGCTATGTCATCGGGGAAACCGATTATTGCAGCAAATGATGGCGGTTATAAAGAAACCGTCCTCAACGATATTACCGGCAAACTTATAGACGATATAAGCGAAGAAAAAATCATTTCAGCCGTCAACGAAGTGGAAAAAAACCCTCAAAAATACAAAGACGCTTGCATTTTACAAGCGTCCAGATTTGACACCTCCATTTTCGTGGAAAAAATAAAACAAAAAATCCAAAGTTGATTATTTCCTGAAAAATTTTCTTAATTTCAAAATCATATTACGATACCCCTCCAAAATCTTGGGGTATTTTTTAAAAATTCTCTTAACAAAGAAATCCCATTTTTCCAACATTTTAAAGATCAGACCATTCTTGATTTCCGCAATTTGTTTTTCTTTTTCAAAAATTATTTGATCTTTGTGTTCGGCTTCTTTTTTCAATCTTGCTAACATTTTTTTTCCGACATTTATTTCTTCGTCTTTTTTTGAAATAACCTCGTTTTTCTCGGTTATTTCTTCGTCTTTTTGCGCGATAAAAGCGTCTTTTTCTTTCAAAATATTTTCTTTTTCTACAATCGCCTTTTCTTTTTCTGCTATATTTTTCTCTTGTTCCGCAATCAGAGAATTCAACTTAAGAGTTTCTTGTTCTTTTTCCGTTATTTTTTCAGTAAACAAAACCAAACGATCGACAGTTCGTATTTTATGATGTTTAAGCTCTTTTTCCAAAAATTCCGCTATTTGATTTTTGGTTTCTTCATAAGAACCCGGAATTTCCGGAATTTTTTTCTTTATTTTAAAAATAATCGTTTCCGGGTCTTCTAACAAATCCTCAAAATTCACGGTTATTTTCATCGTGTTCGGTGTGTTTTTTTCTAAAGTGTTCCAATATTTACGGCAAAGTTTAATGGCTTTTTCAAAATCCATTCCGTCTCTTTTTTGAAGAGAATCGGCAATCTCCGCTTCATTTCGCCAAACAACAATCGATTTAATGTCAAAACCCAATTCCGTGAGAATTTCTTGATACAAAGGAAACAATAAACATAACCTCGGATCCTTAATACCAAAAATATTTTTATCCGGAAATTCTCCGTTCAACTTTTCCTTCAACTCTTTTTTGATCGTTTCCAATCGCGCGTCTTTTGAAAAATCGGTCGGAAACTCCCCGAGATCGTCCCAGCTCGTATTCAAAATTTTCAAAATTTCCTCGTTGATCTTATAAAAATTTTGATTTTCAAAATACCCTTTCGGATTATCCTGCGTCGGCGGCATCAAATTGGCGCCAAAATCCAAACCCAAGATATTCAAAACGCCGGACAAAGCCGAAGTTCCGCTACGATGCATCCCTAAAATCAATACCGCTGTTTTGGAAAAATTCTTCATACGGCATTTTTTACATAATCATTTATCACTTCTTCAGGATCTCCTTTTTTTAAAATTTTTCCTTTGTTCATCCAAACCACTTTATGACAATACTTTTTTATAAATTCCAAGTTATGACTGACTATAACCACATTGGCGCCGCCCGCTAACAATTCTTCTATTTTGGCCGTCGCTTTATTACGAAAAGTCAGATCGGTGCCCGCTTCCAAAGCCTCATCTATCAAAATTATTTCCGGTTGACGATGGGTTATACTAACAATGGTGGCGGAAAAACTCAAACGAGATGTCATGCCGGATGAAAATTTAAAAACTTGAGTATCCAAATACTCTCTCAGTTCCGAAAAATCAACAATTTCTTCAAATCTTTCTTTTATCTCTTTATTGTTTAATCCCAACAACGAACAGATAAGATATATATTTTCTCTCATGGTTAATTTGGGCATCAAACCGCGACCAAAACCGGCCAAATAAACTACTTGACCATTTATCTCCAGCCTTCCTTCGTCGGGCAAATAAATTCCGGCCAACAATCGCAATAGAGTGGATTTTCCTGAACCGTTTCTGCCAATAATACCCAAAATTTTTCCATTTTCAAAATTCAAAGTTACATCTTTTAAAGCCCAGAATTCTTTTTTTTCGGTTTGGCAATCAAAAAATCCGAACAGTCTGCCCAAAAGCCCGTCTTTTTTTTGTTTACCCAGATCAAACTTTTTGCCGACATTTTCCAAAATGATTCTTTTTTGATTTTCCAACGGCATAATCATATATTTTCGGCAAATTTAACTTTGAATTTTTCAAACAAAAACAAACCGACAACAAAAGCAACAATCGTATAAATCAAAGCCAACAAAATTAATAAAGGTTCGGGAAATCGGTGATAAATAACAAGGTTACGACTTATCTCCAAAAAAATCACCAAAGGATTTGCCAAAAACAACGCTTTGTTTGGAATAAGATAAAAAATCGGAGTGGCAAAAAATAGTATTCTGGAAATTATCGACCAAACATTACTCAAATCCGTGATATAAACACCCAGGGTCGCCAAAATAAAAGAAACACCTAAAATAAAGATAAAAAACAGTAAAAAAACAGGTAAATAAAAAATCACACTTAAGGCAAAAATTTTAAAAACAACAAGAAACGAAGCAAAAATCAACAATTCAAAAAAATGAGAAAAAGCGGTTTGCAGTAAAACGGCCAGAACCAGAGATTCTGAAGTTATTCTCATGGATTTGATAAAAGGGCCGTTTCCGGAAACGGCTTTAACCGCCTGAGAAGAAGCGAATGAAAAAAAATTGAATATTATTAAGCCCCAAATAAGATATAACGGAAAATATTCTATGGTTGAACCCAAATTTCTGCGAAAGACAAAAAACAAAACCAAAAACAT
>CAYWMO010000010.1:0-10132 GCA_964459625.1 uncultured Gammaproteobacteria bacterium
GCCACGGTTGCACTATCGTGTATGGTAGAAGAGATAAAGCTTTTTAAAATATCTTTATCCGAGCAAT
This sequence comes from uncultured Gammaproteobacteria bacterium, assembly GCA_964459625.1. Classification (GTDB taxonomy): domain Bacteria; phylum Patescibacteriota; class Patescibacteriia; order Magasanikbacterales; family GWA2-37-8; genus JAKLGL01. The sequence goes on from CAYWMO010000010.1 coordinate 68, forward strand.
TAATAAGATTTTCCGCTTGGCTGATGCGTAAAACCGTAAGATTCATTACCGATGTGAGAAAAGAATGATCAAAACGGTCATGTTTAAATTTTTCAATACCCCAATCATTTCCGTATCTTTCTGTTTGGTTTTTTTCCGGAAAAGTAAGGTAGCCAAGTTGTTTGATATCTGTAAGTCGTCTCATCCTGGCAGCACGATCTATAATATCCGTAAGTGAGACATCCCATTCTTTTGCAACAGCCAAATTTTCCAAAATAGAGGGTGGAAAAGGAATAAAAGGGCCATCATACTTGTCAAAATGATCAGCCCCGGAAACCAAATTGTCTTGGTACATAAAATGCAGTCCGAAACCCAAATGGATATCAGACCTTTCTTTCTTTAGCGTGTAATCAACAAGCTCTTTCCAAGATTTTGATTTTTTTTCTTGAGCCAATTCGGAAAATTCAAGTGTTTTATGGCTTGTTTTTTCGGTTTCGAGATCTTTTTTGAATTGTTCAAAAAGCGGACTGTGTTCAGACATACTATTTCATCTTTTCTCGGAGTATTTTTTCCGCCACCATAGGATCAGCACTGCCTTCAGTAGCTTTCATCACCATGCCGAGCAAAAATTTGATTATTGGATCTTTACCGGATTTGAACTGTTCAACTTGAGCGGGATAATTTTTGATAACTTCCAAAATTACTTCTTCCAATTTATTTTCATCACTGACTTGACCGTAACCTTTTTCTTCCATAATATGTGTCGGATCTTTGTCTGTATCGGAATCGAGCATTTCCGTCAGTATTTTTTGGGCATTGGTGGAATTTATTTTTTTGACATAAATCAGAGTGATAAGTTCGGCGAAATTTTCCGCGCTTATTTTCAAAATACGTATATCTATTTTTCTTTCGGCCATAGCCCCCATTAATTTGGTGGTTAACCATCCGCCGGCCAGTTTGGCTAATTCTTTTTTCTTGTAAATACTGTCTGTGCTTTTGGTTTCCGGCAAAGAATCCAACCATTCACTCAATTCGGTCATTACATTTTCCGCGTACCCGCTCCAGTATTTATTTTGAGTTAATAAATCCGCATCAGCGTAAGAAAAGCCGTATTCTTCAAAAAAACGTTTGCGTCGTTGACCGGGCAGTTCCGGCAAAACAACGTCGGGGCAGAGTTTAAGGGGCTCAAAAACCGGAATATCCGGTTCGGGAAAATAACGATAATCAGCCGAGGTTTCTTTGACACGTTGAACATAACTTTCTCCTTTTTCATCGCTCCAACCGCGAGTTTCCGGCAATTGGATCTCACCTTTTTGCAAAGACTCAGTTTGTCTTTTGATTTCGTAATCAATGGCTTTTTCCACGGCGCGAAAAGAGTTAATATTCTTTAATTCTACTTTATTATTTAATTTATAATCGCCGATAGGTTTGATTGTAGATCCGTCAATAATAAATTTTCCCATCTCTTGTACGGAAACGTTGGCTTCACAACGCATATGACCTTTTTCCATATCAGCGTCGGAAACATCCAGATAACGCAAAATAGTTTGGAGTTCTTGACAATACGCTTTGGCTTCGGCCGAGGTTTGAAGATCGGGATTGGAAACTATTTCTACCAACGGCACTCCGGCGCGATTGAAATCTACCAAAGTATTGCCTTTTTTGTCATGGAGTAGTTTAGCTGTGTCTTCTTCCAGATGTACGCGAGTTATGCCTATTTTTGCTTCCGGACGATCATTTTTGACATTTATAAAATGTAAATTTAAAAAGCCATCAGCACCTATCGGTTGATCATATTGAGATATCTGATAACCTTTTGGCAGATCCGGATAAAAATAATGTTTTCTGTCGAATTTTGATTGTTCCGCTATTTTGCAATTTAACGCCTTGGCAATTTTTATTGTTGAACGCAAGGCCTCCAGGTTCGGTACTGGTAATGTTCCCGGGTGAGCCAAACAAACTTCACAAACATTGGTATTGGCCGCATCTTTTTCAGAGCCGTTGGGACACGAGCAAAACATTTTACTTTTGGTGTTAAGTTCGACGTGGATTTCAAGACCAATGATAGGAATGTATTTTTGCATAAAATAATAACAGTTATATTGAAATTTTACTGTTTTTTGGCTTTTTAGTCAATAAAAAACACCCCAATTGGATTTGGGGTGTTTTTCTGATATTTTTTATTGTTTGGGTAAATTTGTGGCAATAGGATTTTCTTTGGCGCTGAGATAAAGATAAAGAGTAGTGAGGGCCGTTAGCGGAGCAAAAAGTGAAGAAATAAGCGTGGTAAATAAAGAGTTAGTTAAAACAAAGGTTATTGTTTTTTCTTCAAACAAAATTCCAAGGGGCAAAGTAAAAACTCCTTGTAAAGCAGCAATGATAATGCCGTAAAAAAATCCCGGAGCCAAAAGTAACCAAAAGGTTTTCCACCAGCGTCCGACCACGAGTTCCTTACTGCTTTTTAAAGCCGTAACACCGATTTTGTCTTCAAAAATTACCGTATAAAACACATAAGTAAACCAGATAGCGAAAATAACAGCCGGAATTATAAACAGAACAAATCCTCCGAGAACTGCCAAACCCATTAAAAAAGACGACCAGATAACCGGCCATAAATATTTACTGGTTTGAGTATAGGATTCTTTTATGGCTATCATTCCTCTGTTTTCAATGATGTTTCGCAAGTTTTTGAATAAAGCTATAGTGGTCCAAAGCGTGAAAAGTAATAAAATTACATCCAAAGCCGCCACTATCAAATTGTTTAACAAAACCAAACTTCCTTTACCCAAAATAGTTTCGATTTTTAGCCCAACTATACCGACAAGACCCAATACAGCGGAAGAGATAAAAAGGAGCGCCATGTAGGGAATTAAACTTCTCCAATTTTTGGAATACGTTTCCCAACTGTTTTTTATGATTTCCGAAGCGGTAATAAGCATATGGTTTATTTAAACTTTTTTGTTAATAATACCGGCCAAAAGTTCTTTGGCCTTTTGTTTTATTATATCAATTTCACCCATTGTGGACAAGTAAAATATTTTTGTGCCGACTTGAGTGAAAATTTCTTGGTACCCCGGAGATTTGAAGGTGGCGGCAGTTTTTCTTTGAAAATCCAAGTTTTCAAAAATAACATTATCTTTTTTGCCACTTCGAGCATCCAATCGACGCATAGCTTCTTCCGGTTCGGTGGTCAAAAGAATGAGATAATCAGGGCGGTTTTTGAGCGCCAAAGCATTACCGGGCATGGCTAACAATTTTTCAAAGGTCAAATCCGGAGTTTGAGCATTTTGATAGGCTAAAGAGGTAGAAAAACCTCTGTCTTGAATGATAAATTTATCTTGATCCAAAAGAGGCAAAATAATTTTTTTGTAAAGTATCAAACGATCTAGGGAATAAGCTTGAGCCACGGCTTCCGGAGGATAATTTGTTCCATTTTTGATAAGCTCTTCGCGAATTACTTGGCCGATGCCTACATAGGTCGGTTCGGCGGTAAAAACAAAATCATAAGAACGTAATTCGTGAACGTCCGGATAATTTGTGTTTTTTTCCCAGTAATCTTTCAAATCAAAAATAGGATTACCCAAAGATGTAATATATTCTTTCCAGGCTTCAATGACGGTTCCTTTTCCGCCACCGTCGATAGCGTCAAGCATGATAAACATATTTAAAAATTTTTAATTTTTACAATTTTAATTTGGTTTTTTTGGCATGAAGTTAAATTCCGGATTGAACATAGTGGAAGCCCAAGAAGAAGATCCTTGTTCCATATTTACGCGAATGTATTTTGCTAATAGTGGTTGGACCTCGTTTAATTTTTGCCAACAAGCTTGGGCGATGCGACGATAAGAAATGTGTCCTTTGAGACCACTACGCAAAGAAATGAAATGATGCAATTCACGTAAGTTCCAGGTAAATAAAGTTCTTTTTCGGAAACCCAAAGGGACAACGTATTGTGCTTCGTCTGGAAAAATAGGATAAATTTTTTGGTAAAGGTGGGCAGCTTTTTTCATGGTTGTGTGATATTTTTCTTCCAATCCGGCTTCAATGATTTCTTCCGGAGTTTCATAACCGTGAATAACAGTAACCGCTTGATTTGTTTGAGTGCACATGCGATGACGTTGAACATCGCGAAAAGCTCCATAATCCATCAATATGTCAAAGGTATAATAAACATGTTCCAATTCACGGAAAGGGGCATCATAGTTTGCGCGACGAGACAGAGATTCATCGATCACTTTTTCTTTTTCGGTTTGATTCATCGATTCTACTTTTTTTAAAATTTGTTGATAAGGTAATTGAGAGAAACGATAAAGCAAAGCTGCAACTAATTTATTTTCTGCATTATGATCATAGTCGATAATTTGTACCGGATTGGAAGGTTCGGGATTTTCAACAAGAAGCTGTTCGGTTAAGTTTTTAATTTCTGTGGAAGTTTCTTTAATAAAAGGATTTTCATTGGCAAATTGAATCAAAGTTGGAGTTATTTTAAGAGCTTCTGTTTTTATAGCTTTGCCGATGTCGTTGGCTTCTTCTAGAGGGTTAGATAAAAGTTTGACAATAGCGTGTTCCCAGGTTCGGGCATTGGCGGTCATGCCAAGATTTGTAAGGGTAGCGGTCGGAAGTAAATAACGAGTATTGTCGCAAACACGGGCTTTGATAGTGGCGGCATAACCTTTTTCCGATTCGGTTTCTTTGCGAGGATATTTTTTCAAAATAAATTCTTTCATCGGTTCATACATTTCCGTATAAGTATCATAAATTTCATTCATAGTATCCTCATATTCTTTAGCAAGCTCCGAATTCATGATCTTTGCCGGTTTATAGTATTTGGTTCTGTCAAAAATTTGATAACGGGTTGATTTTTCAGTATAAGAAGCTAAACGGTTATCTTCAATAATTTTTGTCCCTAAAATAGATATATTTTCTATTGCCAAATGTAGATTAGCATGTTCGGCTACGCTGCTATGCCCATAACCCACAACCCATTTTTCATGAAAATCGGCGGACTTTTCTTCAGTAAGTTCGGCAGCAATGTCGGCAAAAGATTCAGGTGATCGAGAACATTTAGCAAAAGCTACAGCCACTACTTCTGGTTTGAGATGGTCAAGAGAATAAACTGATAATTTATTTTTATTTTCTTCGGACATATTTTCAAATATTAAATTATTGATTTCGTTTATTTTCCCGTAGAACCGAAGCCGCCACGAGTTGGATTATTCATATTTTCCATTTCCTCCCATTGTCCTTGTTCTACTTTTACAAAAAGTCCTTGAGCAATACGTTCGCCTTTTTCCACCATAACTTCGTTTTCGGTAAAATTGTAAACTAAAATTTTTACTTCATCTTCCGGTCCGCTATAATCGCTATCTACAATCCCGACTCCATTGGCAATCATCAACCCTTTGCGTTTGGGAGTGCTGGAACGCGAAGTTACGACGAGCATGTATCCTGGCGGGGTGGCGATAATAAGGTTACTTGGAACCATAATAATAGATTTTGGCGCAATAACAGTATTTTCCCTTGCATAAATATCAAAACCGGCCGAACCGGCGGTTTGATAGGTGGGTAGAGGAAGTTCTTTGTCCAAGCGTTTAATTTTAATTTGCATATTATTTAGTAAGTTCCTCCCAATGTTCTTTATAATAATTATATTTGGCATCAAATTCTTCTTTTGGGGTTTGTATAATGTCAAGCTCGGTCATTTTGTTTTTTAAATATTCCAAATCTTTATTTTTATTTTCTTCATCCGACATTTTTTCCAATTCAATGATGTAACCATAGCCTTTGGAATAATCGATGGTCACGCTTATATCTTGCCATTTGAAAATATTACGCGTGCGGAACCATTTGATTTGGATTTTATAACCCAAGCTCAAAAAAAGCTTTTCCGCTTGGATAAAATCTTCTTTGTTGAATTTTATTTCCACTTCTTCGCGTTGTTCGTCGTGTATTTTTCCGCTTTTTAACCAGATTTTAGCGTAAAAATTGTTTTTTTGGATACGCAAATCTTGCGAGCCGTCGAAATAATAAGTTTCCTGGTAATCCTCATTTACGAATTCGGAGTTTTGTTTGAAATATTCCAAAAAATATTTATATTGTTCTTCGGTCAGAAAACTGCGGATTTCCACTTCAATATTTTGCATAATTATTGTAGTTGAGTCATTAATGCGTCTATTTGCGCGTATAATTCTTCGGCAGAGCCGTTGTTATTCAGAGTAAAATCAGCTTGGCCTATTACATCCTTGATCTGTAACTCCGCTTCTTGAAGACCGTCTTTTTGAAACTGTTCCCAGGTTTTATTTTTGTCGTCTGTATTTTCGCTTCTTTGAGTCAATCTTTCAAAACGTATACGTTCATCCGTTTTGACAGCGATAATTTTAAATTCAGGAATTTTTTTTAGATCAATAATATCGCTTGGGCGACGAATGCCTTCGGTGATAATAATCTGGTCTGTTGCACTACGCACATCTTCAGCTAAAATTTTAGATAACAAATCTTCGCCAAAGTTTTGACGCAAAATAGTGGAAAGAAGTTGTAAATTAGCGCGGCTTTGTTCTATATGCATACGAGAGGCGACGTCGCGTAAACAATCGGAGAATTTGAAAGTCACAGCGTTATATTTGTTTTTGAGATACTCTGTAGCCGTGGATTTTCCGCACGATATTTCACCGACAAAACCGAGGATAATTTTTGACATAAACTTAAGATTGAAAGATTGAAAGATTGAAAGATTTCGTATGGTTCACACAATCTTTAAATCTTTGAATCTTTAAATTATTAAATCGTTTGTTGACATTTATATTCTCTGCAAGTTACACCGGCTAGATCCAACATTTTGCGAGAAGCCACCCAAACCGGATCATCATGGTATTTATCACTTTCAAAAATCACTTCACGAATACCGTTTTGAATAATAGTTTTGGCGCATTCGTTGCAAGGAAAAAGAGTACAATAAATTTTACAATCGCGAACCGGGCCGTTGGCATTATAAATGGCATTTTCTTCGGAATGACAGACATAGGCGTATTTGGTGTTGTAAAGTTCTCCTTCTCTTTCCCAAGGTAAGTCGTTACTATCTATTCCGCGTGGAAAACCGTTGTAACCAAGACCGACAACCACATTATTGGCGGTGACCACAACCGCTCCGGCTTGAGTGCTCGGGTCTTTACTACGCTGCGCTATTAAATTGGCCATACGCATGAAACATTCGTCCCAAGAAATGGCGTTTTCACGAGGTTTTTGCATAAAAAATACATTTAATTTTAGAAGATTTTATTATATGAAATGTATCAAAAAATCAGAACCTAGACAAGGGGCAAAAAGCCCAATAAAAACGGCCTTTTTTGCAAACAAAAAACCCGCTTTTTAGCAGGTTTTTTTTGAAGTGTTAAGCTTGAACCTTTATCGCCGGGCCCATGCTGGAATGTATAACCAAATTTTTGATATATACACCTTTGGCGGAAGTCGGCTTGGCTTTTTTAATAGCTTCCATGAAAGTTTCAAAATTTTCTTTCAATTTAGCTTCGTCAAAACTGACTTTACCGATGATTTGATGAACATTGGCGCCATCATCATTTTTGAAAGTGATTTTGCCTTTTTTCAATTCTTCAACCATTTTTTTGATGTTCGGACCGACGGTTTCAGTTTTCGGATTCGGCATCAAGCCTTTTGGGCCCAATACTTTCGCGGCTACGGCCATTTTTGGCATCATATCCGGAGTGGTAACAGCCACATCAAATTCGATTTTACCGGTATCTTTGATTTTTTTGATATCTTCTTCACCGTAAACGAAGTCGGCTCCGGCTTCTTTGGCTTCTTTTTCCTTTTCTGGAGATACGAAAGCGGCGACTTTTTTGCTCTTACCGGTGCCGTGAGGCAAAACGACGGTGGAACGGATTTGTTGTTCGCCTTTTTTCGGATCAATTCCGAGCAAGACATGAACTTCCACACTGGCGTCAAATTTGACGGCGGAAGTTTCTTTCACCAATTTGATAGCTTCGTCCGCAGTATAGACTTTATTTTTGTCTACTTTAGCAGAGACTGCATTCATTCTTTTTCCCATATATAAAATGTTTAGTGGTATTAGCTCCCAAAGGATTGGCCCCAGGATCCCACCGAGTTATTAGTGAGGAAATATTAGCAAAAGTTAGCCAATTTGTCAATGAGCTAATATTGGACTATTAAGATTTTGGAATATTTAAAAAAAGAATTTTGGCTTATATTAGCCAAATAATACCATTGACAAAAAGGCTAAAATGTGCTATAATATTCTGTTATCGTACCTTTTATTAAAAATAGATGGAGGAAATCATGAAAAAGTTTTTTATGATGCTTGGTGTCATTGTTCTTTTAGTCGGCGTAATCCCGGTAGTAGATGTTGTTTCCGGGTATGAAAGATGTGCAGGTGTTTCTTCTACGGCATATTTTATCCACGATGCCTTATTCTCGCTGTTTGGCTCTGTTGTAGTATTGTTGGTTAGATATATTCGTTACGGGTAAAACAAAACCTCAAGTTTTGGCGCACCACCCCGCTATATGGGTGGTTTTTTATTTTCAAAAATAATTTATTGACACCACAATTCATTATTGATAGTATGACAAAGCCTACTGACAGTGGCGGAGGACATCAGTTAGGTGCGTCTAAACGCGTCGTCGGTTGTGGCGGTCATCCTTAAAGCGAAAGCAAGTCTTAACAGGCGAATAGGGACCAGTGTTTTGCACACCCACACACAATGCTGCACGAAGTGCGTTCATGCTTGTGAGGTTCCGCCGTACATACCTCCGACGACATCTTTCAGTTCTTTTTTGCCAACAGCTTGTTTTGATACAAGCTGTTTTTTTATTAACAAAGATTGACAAAAAGAAAAAAAGATGCCACAATATTTTGTTATCGTACCTTTTACAATTTTTTCCAGAGGAGGAAAATATGAAAAAAAGCAAAGACGAAGAATTAAATGCTCTCAAAACAGCGAAAGAAGTAGCAAAGTTTCTTTCTCGCAAAGGACTTTTTGTCTGTAAAAAGGATAAAGACGAAAAGTTTGACGGAGAAGAAACAGAGATGGGGATTGTGATGAATGATCCCGATCTCAGTAAAATGTCGTTTAAAAAAGACGGCAAGCCGTTTATAATCTGGCCTATCATAGGAGGATTGTTATTCGTTTTTTCATTCTCCTGTCTGATAGGCATCAAAAACGGTGCTATTGTTGGGTTAGCTTTTTTTATTGCCATTTGCTTAGTGTTTTACTGGATAATAAAATCCGGTAAAGCGGTGGAAGTTCGTATTGCCAATCTTTATTTGTGCAAAAAGGTACCTTGCACAGAAATTGACTGCAGTTGGAAGATGGAGGTTTTTGGGGAGAAATTTCTCCCAAAAGCCAAAGAGATAGGCAAAGAACTGGAAGAAAAATTTCAGAGTAAAGTTGAAATCAGGATTGGTTCAAAGGAAATATTGCTCTATGAAGAGGAGGCCTTTATACCGCATATTTAATTTTGAACGGATTAGTTTTTTCGATAGCAGACCGAATAAAGTCTGCTTTTTTAATTAGCTTTTTAAGTTAAGACAAAATAAAGTCGCATTTGACCGGACTTCTAAATTTTCGGTGGCAATTCATTATTCCATCATTATCACCAATAAAACCATCACAACGTCCTTTTTTTGTATCTTTATTTTCATAGACGCAGTTAAATTTACTGCATTGAAAGTCATAGGTACATGATTTGTTTATATCTTTGGCTTCAGTTTCACAATTACTACCAAATGAATGCTGAAAAATTTTTCCACCTTTATCTAAGCATTTTTCGCATGCGGAGCTATTTCTATTTTCATTTGTGCAATTAACAGAATTTAACGCAAATCTGTATCTAACTAAGAAAGATACTACTAATAATATTAAAATTAATATAATTGATAAAACTATTAAAATAATTTTTTTCATATTTTTATTTTAAATTTTATTTTTCCTATTAATAATTGACATAGCCAGATAGCTAACCAAGAAGGAAGGTAAAATAACTTAAATTATCTCGTTAGCTAATTTTTTTGCCGTATATCCGAAACCGGTTGGTTTTATCAAAAAATTAACATGT
>CAYWMO010000011.1:0-10060 GCA_964459625.1 uncultured Gammaproteobacteria bacterium
CATTCGGTTTTTTCTTCATCAGGAGAAACGGCTTCCAAACTTTCCCAATAATTACCGGGTTTTTTCAAACGTAACAGGTGGGGTGAAACAGTATCGGAATTTTTTTGTTCCGGCGCATGATAAAAAACCCGAATCTTTTTTTCGTCGTTTGAAACAGGAACGGTTTTTTGCGTATTCAAAAATTCCGGGCAAGTAGCTTTGTTGTGTCCGGGTTTGTTGCAAAATTGGCAACGTCGCAATTGAATTTTTTTTCTATCTTTCATGACTGCAAGTTTTTGAAACCCGAAAAAAATTCACAAAATTTGGGATTTGTGATTTTAAATTTATTATTTTATTTATTATACCATTTTTTGATAAACCGATAAAGTGGTTTCAACGGTATTTTTTTGGCTATAATTGGCCAAAACAATAGAGATGTTGTTGATAAGTTCGTTGCGTTTTTCATTATCTGTTAAAATAATCGAAATTGCCGAACACATTTCCTGTACATTTTTCGGATCAAAATACAAAGCTGCGTTTTTTAGAATCTCCGGCAAACAGGAAGTATTGGAAGAAATAACCGGAATACCGTATTGCATGGCTTCAAGTGGAGGTAAACCAAATCCTTCATATAAAGAAGGAAAAACATAAGCTGTCGCATTTTTATAAAGTGTCGCCAGTTCAAAATCGGAAACAAAATCGGTAAAAATAATATTTTTACATTTTTTAAATTCTTCGCCGTTTATCAGTTGATCGTAAAAATAATTTTTTTTGCCAACCAAAACCAGGTTAAAATTTGTATTTTTTTCTTCAAATATTTTCCAGGACATAATCAGGCGGTCCAAGTTTTTGTGCGGGTAAGCCACTCCGACATAAAGTAGATAGGGTTTGGCAATATTATATTTATAAGCCGATGTTCTACTTGTTGATTGCAACTCGCCATTTAGTTTGGTCGGAGCCAAATAGGTTACGGTTATTTTATCATTGGATAGATTCAGATTTTTAATGATGTCTTGTTTTGTAAATTTGCTCGGAGTCAAGATATGTTCGGATTTTTGTATTGCGTGGCGCAAAATTATTTTGTAGGCTAAGTTTTTGAAAAAATAAGTCATCGGCCCCAAAGTACTGGCTTTTCGGCTCGGATAATGTAATAAAATGAGATCGTGTATTGTAACGATAAATTTTTGTTTATAAAAAAAAGGAACATTCCAGTGAGGAAAATGGATAAAATCCAATTTTTCTCTTTTTAAAATTGTTGGTAACAAAAATTGTTCTTTCCATCCGTACCACGGGATGTCAGCCATAATTTTTTTGAACCTGGAATTTCCGGGCAAATATTCGTCAAAATTGTCTTTACGCAAAAAGATAACGTAATCGTTTGTTGAATCCGTTTGTTCCAAACCGGTTATCAATTGTTCTAAATAACGTCCCAGGCCCCCTTGTTTGGGTCCGTAAAGACGTGCATCTATACCTATTTTCATAACGATTTTATTATAACTCTTAAAAGCGGGACGAGACAATAGATAGTTTGACGCTATTTTCTTGAAAAAACCGCTGTTTAAAATAGTTTTCTTGACAATAAAATAAAAATGTTTTAAAATAATGTCTTCGTTCCTTATCTTTTTCTTAATAATCTTCACACCGGAGGAGTCCATGACGTCGTTCTCGCCAACCTTTTTTGAAGGTGAAAAAGGATGGTCCTACGGGAATCCCAATGGGATTACCGAGGACAAAAAGTTGGTATCTTTTTCCAAAGAGTTGCCACCATGCGGGGAAAAGGCTTTGAATTATAAACTTTATTACGAGATGCAGCTCGGTAATATTTATGAGTGCCTGTCCTGCGCTAAGCGTGGTAGTCACGATAAATGCTCTGGATGCGGATCGGCATGTTTGAGAAATCCATTGAATTCTCAAGACGAAAAAGAAATAGCGGAGAAGTTTCAAATTCGCTGTTATCTAAATTAGTTTTCTCCAAAGGAGGGTTCGCCCTCCTTTTTTTATTTTAAAATTTCTAAAAATTTCTTTGCCGCAGTATTCCAAGAAAAGTTTGTCGATCTTATTTGTCCTTTTTCTTTCAAAGAATTTGATAAATTTTGATCTTTTAATATTTTAATTAACCCTGCGGTGATTTGTTGTGGTCGGTTTGGGTCTGTAAGATAGGCATTTTCCTGGGTTATTTCCGGAATAGAAGAACGATTGCTGGTTATAACCGGAATTCCGCAGTGCATAGCTTCTAAAATAGGAAAACCGAACCCTTCGTAAAATGACGGATAAACAAACACGGCGGCGCGACGGTAAATTTCCGGTTTATCTTCGTTTTTTACATAGCCGATATGTTTAATCTTGTCTTTAATCAACGAGTTTGATATCTTGTCAAAGATTTCTTTATTTTTCCATCCGGGTGCACCGGCGATTACCAGATTATAAGGCAGAGGAAGTTGCGAATAAGCTTTTTCGAAGGCCTGTATGATGCTAATGATATTTTTCCTGGGCTCAACAGCTCCCAAAAAAAGTATATAATTATCGGGTAAATCGTATTTACTTACATCGTTTGAATTTTTCTTCGAAAAAACAGAAGAAAGTCCGGGATAGATGACAGAAATTTTTTCAGTTTTCAGATCGTAGAAGTTTAATAAATCTCGTTTGGTGTTTTCTGAAGGAACCAAAATGTCATGAGCTAACTGGCATTGTTTTTTTGGGTTCAATATTTTGTGCCACCAAAAATCTTTGTAGGTAAAAAATTCAGGAAAAAGTTCGAAAGACAGGTCGTGTATAGTCAAAATATGTTTTGCTTCTTTACTTAAAGATGTAAAATTGAGATTTGGCGAGAAAAAATAATCTAACTTTGTTAAATGTGCTTGTTTAATTATTAATTTGTCTATTTTGGGCCAAGATAAAAGCAATTGAGCCAAGCTGAAAAGTTTATTGGAATATCTTTTCGCTACATAGTGAACATTGTCTTGAGGCCAATAAGGAATGATATCGTCGACATTTTTCTTGCTATTGTAAAATAAAAAATATTGATTTTCTTTATCAATTTGAAATATTGCATTGAGAAGTTCAAATGTATATTCGCCGACGCCGGTACGCACAGGTGACATCAGCGGACGAATATCAACACCTATGTTCATAACTAAAGAAGTTTTTCCTGGATCAATCCCTTTTTAAATTCTTCGTATTTATCGGTTACAAACCTTTGTATTTTTTCTTTAAATATTTTTTCGTCAAATTTTTCCGCATGTAATCGAATTTTTCCGCTATCCCAGTTTTTCGGATGAAAATTCAAAATAGTATCCAATAAATTTTCCCAATTTTGATTTTTGATAAGAATTCCGGTTTCTCCATCAATGACGGTTTCTTGCGCTCCGCCGATGCCATATGCTATCACCGGGCGTCCCGCGGCCATGCTTTCCACGGCTGTAATGCCAAAATCTTCGACCTGTGGATGAATAAAAGCCAAGGCTTTGCCCATTAATTCGATTTTTTTCTCTTCGGAAATACGTCCCAAAAATTCAATATTCGGTTTAGCGATTTTACGCAGATGTTTCATTTCCGGTCCGGTACCAAATATTTTTAAAGGATAGCCCAGACGATTAAACACTTTGACAATCAGATCAAATTTTTTATAAGGAACCAAACGGCCTCCGGCCAAATAATAATCGCCAAGTTCGGAATAAATTTTAAATTTGCCGGTTTCTACCGGAGGGTTGATTATTTCCGCATCGCGGCGATAAAATTTTTGAATGCGTTTAGCGACAGTAAATGAATTAGCGATAAAATCATCGACTCGGTCGGCACTCATTTTATCCCAAAGTCGTAAACGGTGAATAAAATTTGGTGATAGGAGTTTTATCAAAAAATTGTAACGAAAATCATCTAAATATTTGTGAGTGTCGGACCAGAGAAAACGCGGAGGAGTGTGACAATAGGAAATATGCAGTGTACTTGGCGAAGTGATAATCCCCTTGGCGAATAGTGAGGTGCAAGAAATAACCAGATCAAAATTTTTTAAATCGTGTTTTTCCGTAGCTATGGGCATGAGCGGTAGATACCATTGATAGCGTGAATTTATAAAAGGTAATTTTTTTAAAAAGCTTTTTTTGATTGGAATATTTTTGAATTGATTCAGTTTTTTCTCATCATGAAATAAAACAAAAATTGGCGCCTCCGGCCAAATTTGGTGGAGGGACCATAAAACTTTTTCAGCCCCTCCATCTTGAGCTAAATAATCATGTACCAAAGCAATTTTCATAAAATATTATAATCCGAATACTGCAAATTAATATCCGAATTCCCCAAATTACCGCGACATCCGAATTATTAATATTCGGGTGATTCATTATTTATTCGGAACATTCGGATAAATTCGTAGATTCGGATTTTTTTATTTCGCTCCTTTTCTACTTAAGACGACAAAAGGAGTTTTTATTAAGATAATCAAATCAAGCAACAATCTCCAATTTTCAATATAAAAAGTATCCAAGCGCACTTCGTCTTCAAAGCTCAAATCGCTACGTCCGGAAATTTGTGCCAAACCTGTTATTCCCGGTTTGATAGCCAGTACTATCTTGTGGTGTTTTTTATATTTATCCACTTCACGGGGTTGGTGTGGACGCGGACCGACCAAACTCATACTACCAAACAAAACATTAAAAAATTGAGGAAATTCATCCAAACTCCATCGACGAATAAAACGACCAAAAGGAGTAACTCTAGGATCGTTATCGATTTTGTAAACCGGCCCCTTTTTAACACTCAATTCTTTTATAAGTTCTTTTTCTTTTTCCAACGCTTCTTGTCCTTGTTTGCCGAATTGAGAACCGGTACAAAATTTTTGGTACATGGAACGAAATTTGTAAGTAAAGAAATTTTTTCCGTTTTGTCCGACGCGTTCGTTTTTATAAATCACAGGTCGTCCGGTTTCAATGAGTATTATCAGAGAAACAACTAAATAAATCGGCAGAGACAAAATTATTAAAATAAATCCACCGATGATATCCACTGTTCTTTTGAAGATTCTACCCCAAGCGGACAAACGTGTTCGGCGAAGTTCTATTATCGGAATGTCGTCTATGGTGCTAAGCGAGATGTTGGAGGTTATGGTATCCAAAAGATCTGCGGAATATTTGAAAGAGATATGATGTTCATTGGCAAAATCAATGGCCAAAAGAGCTTCTTCTTGATTGGCTTTTGGATCAGCGAAAATAATATCGTCCGGTTTTAAAACTAAAATTTGTTCGGCGATTTGTTCATTGAAGGTTTCAAAATTTCCGACAACCTTATAACCGGACGTCGGTAAGTTTTTGATATTTTCTATGATGCGAGAAGCAATATTTTGTCCACCGATAACCACTGTTTTTCGCAAACCGTAGCCGCGGCTATGTAAGAAAATCTTTAAACCGCGAATGAGAGCGCGAGCAAAAACTACATACAATGTGGCTAAAACCCAACCCATCAAAACCAAAAAACGAGAATCGAATTTTTGTAAAGTAAAAAAAACATAAATCGTGATACCGGCAAATCCCGTGGCACAAGCTAAAAAAATACGATTGATATCTTTGAGTAATCGGCGGTTTGAATCAGTACTGTAAAGTCCGGCAAAGGCAAAAATTAATATCCAAGCCGCGGCCACAAAAAGAACTATTGGCCAATAATTTTGCCAGGATAAATTAAACATTATCGGACGAATGCTTTTGACAAAATCGGTATAGCGTAAACTGTAAGCGGAAAACCCGGCCAAAACGATCATGAGGTAATCGATCGGGAGTTGCAAAAAGGTGAAGAAAAGTTCGAATTTTTTCATAATTTTGAAGATAATAATTATGGTTATTCTATTATAATTTTAACTTTTAGTCAAAGAGCAATTTAATAATCTCAAAGCTCAAATGTCAAAACTCAAAACTACATCTCAAAACCTTAAAACTAGCTTAGTTTTGACTTTTGAGTGTTGACTTTTGAGTTTTTTTGCTTTACCTAGCTAAAATACCATGAAATACCCTTGACAGAGTGCCAAATTTGTGTTATATTTATAAGGTTCAAAGCGGATGGTCGCTCCAACCGGAATACGGTCGGAGAGGAAAGTCCGAACGCCTCTGTCAGCAAACAACTATAGACAGGCTACAAACCAAGGTTTCCTTGATGCGTAGAGGTCTCGTTTGCCTGTAAGGTAAGGGGTAGCGGGTAACACCCGCCGTTGCATTGGCAACAATGCAAATAGGGAAAGTGGCACAGAGACTATACTAGCGAATCCTTTTAGGATTAGCGAAAGGTGAAAAGTGTATGAAAGTCTTATATATGGGCTATCATACTCGATTGGCAGTAATGCCAAAACGTGCCAAACCCTGCCTGGCGCAAGAGCAATGTTTTCCGACTTGTCGGAATTCAGAAAGTTAGCTCGCAAAGATCGGCGCAGTGATGTGTCCGACCAGATAAATGACCATCTCTCTCGACTAGGTCGAGACAGACGAAATTCGGCTTACAGCTTTGTGACAAATATAACAAAAGCACCCAAAACGGGTGCTTTTGTTGTTTATTTGACAAAGATAAAATATAAACGGTAAAATTAAAGCATATTAAATATTTTTAACAAAAATATGAGCAACAATAGAGAATCTATTTTTAGAAGTGAAGAAAAAGCCAAACCTAAAGCAACTGATTTCTTTACTCCCAAAGAAATAGATGAAATAAAAGAAAATTCAAAAAAAGAATTTTTGGATTTTAAAGATAAAAAAGAAAAAGGATTGATTAAGCCCCTAAAGCTTAAAAAACTGTATGGTGGAAGTTTGCCTGAGGGGTTGCAAGATTTTGGTGATGAAGGAAATACAATGGTGGAAACAAATAATATTGATGATGGTGATGAATAATCATTTAATAAAAAACTTCGCCTAATCGGCGAAGTTTTTTAATTTTTGCAATCTTTGTAATTTCTGCAATTTTTGTAATCGTTTATACCTCAATCACCACCGGCAACACCATTGGTCTTTTTTCTGTTTTGCTGTACAAGAATTGTCCGACATAGTCGCGGATTTTATTACGAACGGTATTAGTATCAGCCCAAGAAAGCGGGTCGGAATCAATGACTAGTTTTTTTACACGATGGCGCAAGTCCTCAATCATTTCCTTGTTTTCTTTTAGGAAAACAAAACCGCGGGAAATAATATCTGGATTTTGAATAAGTTTGCCGGTTTTACTGTCAACGGTGGCGATAACCACGATCATGCCGTCTTCGGCCAATACTTGGCGGTCGCGAAGCACGATGTTGGTTTCATCAGAAACTCCAAGTCCGTCTACGAATACATAATCGGCATTGATTTTTTCTTTGGTTAATTTACCGGTATTATTTACAAATTCCATCACTTGTCCGTTATCCGCGATAAAACAATTTTCTTTGGGAAAACCCATAGACATGGCCACACGAGCATTGTAATGAAGTAAAAAGTGATTGCCTTCTATTGGTACAAAATATTTTGGATTGAGTAAGCGAATCATCAATTTGACATCATCGGCTTTGGCATGACCGCCGGCGTGTACGTCCATCATTTGGTAATGAATAACCTCGGCGCCTTTGCGAAATAGCGTATCTTTGAGACGTTGAACTGTGCGTTCGTTACCCGGAATAACCGAGGAAGAAAACACAACTGTGTCACCTTGAACCAATTTTACAGACATATGTTCGCCGTTGGCGATACGCATGAGCGAAGCGTTTTTTTCTCCTTGTGCGCCGGTGCAAATAATTACTACTTTATTGTTCGGATAATTGTTTACATGACGCAGATCAATCAAAGTTTTTGGTGAAAATTTCATGTAGCCGAGTTGTTTGGCAATTTCTACATTGCTTTTCATAGAAAAACCGTCGAGTGCTATCACTTTACCGTGTCGTTCGCAAGTTTCCACTATTTGTTTGATACGAGAAAGTAAAGAAGCGAAAGTACCGATGATAATACGACCGGGAGCTTTGGAAATTATTTCGTCCAAATTGGTACTGATTTCGGATTCGGACATTTGATGACCGGGTTGTGAAGCGTTGGTGGAATCGGAAAGCAATGCCAATACTCCTTCACTGCCGATACGGGCGATACGTTGCAAATCAGCCGGTTTTTCTCCTGAAGGTTGATAGTCAAATTTCCAATCGCCGGTATGGACGATATTTCCTTCCGGAGTTTTAATGAGAACTCCCATAGTGTCGGGAATATTGTGATTGAGATGGAAAAATTCCAAGTCAAAACTCCCTAAGCGAAGTTTGTCGTCAATGTTGATATTGTGAATATTGAGTGGTTTGAGATTTTTATAATCCTCTTGACGTTTTTTGATGATAGCATTGGTCAATGGAAGTCCAAAAATTGGCGGGTAACCAAGCAACGGAATGAGATGGGGGATACCGCCGATATGATCATAATGGGCGTGAGTAATTATAACGCCGCGAATTTTCTTTTCTTTTCCTTTGAGATATGACATGTTCGGAATAATATAATCAATACCCGGCATGTCTTCTTCCGGAAATTGCAAGCCCATATCAATGATAATAATATCATCGCCGTATTCAAGCAAAGTACAATTACGGCCGACTTCTTCAAGTCCGCCTAAAACTGCTACGCGCAGTTTGTGATTTTCAGTGCGAAAACGCGCAAAAGATGGACGAGCGGTTGTATTCACGTGTCCTTGTTTTCCTGCACTGTTACGACGGAAAAACCTTTGACCGTTTTGAGGTGGTCTGGTTGTTTGTTGTGGATTTTTGTTAAAAATCATAAAAGATAAATAATATTAGTTAATAAAGTTTCAAGACAATTTTTCGAAGTTTGTCTTGAAGAAAAATATTTTTTTCGTGGACGAGGGGAGACTTGAACTCCCAAGGATTGCTCCATACGCTTCTGAGACGTACGCGTATACCAGTTCCGCCACTCGTCCTGATTGATATTGCAAGGTTTAAAGATTTCGTATTTTTTACGTAATCTTGTAATTTATTTTACTTCCACTGTTTTGCTGTTTTTGTATACCATTTATTCAAAGAAGAAAAACGATCTGCGGGTGTGACTATGGAACCGACGGAAACGCCTTTTATTGCGGAGTCGATAGCATAAGTATAAGTCGGGGTATATAGAAAAATTGCGGGAATTTTTTTAACCAGAATATCTTGGAATTTTCTATAATTTTCTGTTCTTTTGGTTGTATCATCACTAATACGAGCGTCTTCAAGCAGTTTGTCGGTGTCTTTATCGGAAAAAAGTGCTAAATTCAAACCTGGAAATTGAGTTTGTGTGGAGTGCCAAAAAGCGTAAGGGTCAGGATCATTTCCGAGAACTTCACCAAATAATAAAACGGAATAATCGCGGTCGCGAATGTTTTCTTTGACTATTTGTTTTCCATCAATTAGCTGTACAAATGTTTGAATGCCTAGGTTTTTCCAAAAATCGGCTATGGCACTGGCAACGGCGGCGTATTCCGGAGTGTCTGCGGTAGTTATAGTCAAAGATAAAATATTGTCATTTTTGTCTTTACGATAAAAAGTTTGTTTAGGGTCGGTTTCTTTGGTTAAACGATCTTGGAGTTCTCTATCCATATCGGCGTTGATTAACATGTCCGAAGAAGTACTGACAGTGGAACTGGTTATTTGATATTTTTCTTTTAATTCTTTAGTGATTTGATTTTTTCTTATTTCTAAAAATTTTTCCGGATCTATTCTACTCCAACTTTTGTCCAATAAATTATTGGCTTCCTCTGGATTATAAACGGTTTTTTTGATATCCGGATAATAGCCAATTTCATTTTTTAAAATCGGACTGTGAATGATTTGGCCGTTATTTTTCAAAATATTTTCCAATATGGATTTTTTATCTATACCCATAGATAAACACGAACGCAAAACGTCGTCTTTGAGAACTTTGTCCTTGTTTTGATTAAAGAATAAAGCCGTATATTGTGGTAATTGCAAGTCGTAAAGGTTGAGATTTTTACTGATGGCTTTTTCTTTGTAATTATTTGGAATAAAACCCAGGCCGTTTATGGTTTGGTTGCGCAAATCCGCGAGAGCTTGTTCAAAATCATCATAAAATTTGAAAGTGACGGTTTGAAGATAAGGTTTGTC
>CAYWMO010000012.1:0-8921 GCA_964459625.1 uncultured Gammaproteobacteria bacterium
GTCTTAACTAAAAGAGAAGATTTTGTTTTTCTCTTCTCCGGGCGGATTTTTCAAGGGAACAACGGTGTTGTTCTTCAGATGCCCGTAAATAACGGCGCCGTCTTTGTTTGACCAACATTTCGGATCACTACATCCGGCTACCTTGGTCAAACGAACCTTTTCTTGTAGATAGGTTCTTTCTTCATAAATCACCTTGATGTTTTCCGGTAGGATGGCAATATCCGTTGCTTTGTATAAACCATACAAAGTGACAGGACTGCCTTCTGTAATTATTTTTTGACACCAAGGACAAACCGTGATATTGGACACTGTTGATTTGTCTTTTTTGCCAAAAATAATATGAATGATTTTTTCCAAAAAGAGCATGGAATTTCTCCTTTATTGTTGATTGATAATGAACCGGCCATATTATACAAAAAAACCTTTACGTTTGTAAAGGGTAAAATGGTGGGTGCGCTTGACGGCGCGCACCCTGTGAATGGCGAAGAAGATGCATGACGTGTTCTTTTTTCATTCCTGCCTGGTTTTTTTAATCGCGCAATCATGAAAATCGCGATTTCCCGAATTACAGCGACCATAGAAGGCTATTCCTCTATTTTGTCCGTCAACAAAGAGGAAGCGGCGGGAACCGGGGTCCGGAAAACCCAACACCTTCAAGCGCGTGTTTCCACGCTTTTGAAAAAAGAACAAAAAGCAACACCCGCGAGAATCCTACGACAGGTAAAGACGAACCGCTGTCGCAGATTCTGTGGTCACGAAGTGTGTTAAATATAGCATAAAATAGGTAAAAAGTCAATAGTCATGAGATTTGTTTGCTTTTTTATCTCAATGGCAATATAATAAATATAAATAGGATAAAGGAAAAATTAACCCTTTATCAACTTTCCGGGGGAGGATAAAATGCCGGAAAACAACAAAAATTGCCCTAAATGCGGCGGGCAATTAAAAAAAGGTCGCGTTGGTAACGTTGTCAATGTAATGATTGGCGAAATTCAACACCTTTTCGCCAAAGGGTTGACAATGGAAAAAAAACCGTTCCTTTCATTCAGGTGTTGGGGCTACCAATGCCAGAACCCCGAGTGTGGTAACATCTTTTCCGAAACACAGCTCAAGCAAAGTAAGGAGGCGTATCTTCACCAAACAGTATGCGGGTAGCTTGCCCTAAGGCGGTTTTTCTTTAACAGCGTTCGCGCTGTAAAAAAGAAGGCCGCCTTTACTTTTTATATTTTTTATTTTAATATTTAAACAGAACTTTATATCAAAAGGAGAGTAAAATGGAAAATTTCCTTTCTTTGGCCGAGGATATTATCGTCGGTATCGTCATAATCGTGATAGTATTTGTATCTCTTTTTATTATTACGGTGCCGATAGTAGTTGGTCGCGGCGGAGTAGAGGCCTATCTGTTCTTTGAGAACAGAAAGTATTGTGACAAACAAGGAACCTTTTAACCCTTTCGTGTGAAAGGGTTTTTTAATACCTTAGTGTCGAGAATTTTATTGTTTTAAACAAGGTTGTGTTTTTTCTCTTTTTAAGCTATGATAAAGACGTTAAATTTATAAAAATATGGCAAAAAATACTTTGAATAAAGCGCAAAAAACGGCGATAGAATATGTTGACGGACCGCTCATGATAGTGGCGGGCGCCGGTACGGGAAAAACTACGGTTATTACCAAAAAAATCGCTTATATTTTGGAAAATAATTTGGCGACTCCGGAACAGATTTTGGCTCTCACTTTCAATGAAAAGGCGGCGGCGGAAATGCAAGGGCGCTTGGACGAAATGTTGTCTATAGGTTATGCGGATATGCAAATCTCCACCTTTCATGCTTTTGCCGAGAAAATTTTGCAAAATTACGGATTGGACATCGGTTTGTCCAATCAGTTCAAAATATTGACCGAAACTGACGCTTGGTTGCTCATGAAAAAAAATTTGGATAAATTTAATTTGGATTATTACCGACCACTTGGAAATCCGGTGCGACATATTCACGAATTCATCAAACATTTCGGCAAATGCAAAGACGAACTGATAACTCCGGAAAAATATTTGGAATATGCGGAAGAATTGAGATTGGATAAAGATAGTGTTGAAATCGAAGAAAAAAGTCGCTTGAACGAAGTGGCTGACGCTTATCATACTTATAACCGCTTATTGCTCGACAATAACGCTTTGGATTTTGGCGATCTGATTTTTTATAGCGTTCAATTGTTAAAAAAAAGAAAAAACATTTTGCAGCAATTTCATCGTCGATTCAAATATATTTTGGTGGATGAATTTCAAGACGTGAACTTTGCTCAGTATGAATTGGTAAAAATATTGGTGGAAGGTGGAGCGCAATTGACCGTGGTCGGGGACGATGATCAAAGTATTTATGCTTTTCGCGGCGCCAACGTTTCCAATATCTTACGCTTTAAAGAAGATTTTAAAAATTGCAAAGAAGTTGTGTTGACGGAAAATTATCGTAGTGGACAAAAAATACTCGATGTCGCTTACAAAAGCGTTGTCAATAACAACCCCGACAGATTGGAAGTAAAATTGAAAATAGACAAACGACTCGTCGCCGCCGGAGATGTCAAAAAAGACGAAGTCATTCATGCGCATTTGGCGACTTTGGACGACGAAGCAAAATTTACCGTGGATGAAATCAAAAGGTTGAAAGAAAAAGACAAAAACGCGACTTGGGACGATTTTGCCATATTGGTTCGAGCCAATTCTCACGCCGAACCGTTTATCAATTTGTTGCAAAACGCCGGTATACCTTATGAATTTTTGAGCAGCAGCGGGTTGTTTCGGCAAGATATAGTTTTGGATTGTTACAATTTTTTCAAAGCCGTGGACGGTTATCACGAAAATACGGCTGTTTATAGGATGTTGCGATTACCCTGCATATCTGCGAGTGAAAACGATTTGCAAAAAATGTTACTGTTTGCCAAAAGAAAAACCGTTTCTTATTACGAAGCTCTCAAACGAGGAAAGGAATACGGTTTGAGTGAAGAAGGGGAAAAAGTTTTTGCGGAAATTTTGAATTTTTTGCACGAAGGGATGAAACAACAAAAAAGCGAGAAACCGACCAGAGTGTTGTACTCTTTTTTGGAAAATAGCGGTTATCTCCGATATTTGACTCACGGCGAACAAGAAGGGGACAGGGAAATAATTCGTCGTATTTATCAACTCAAACAATATTTCGAATACGTACAAAATTTTGAAAAAATGGTTCCCGGAACCAGAGTGTCCGATTTTGTCGCGCATTTTTCCGATGTGTTGGATGCCGGAGATCTGGGTGTTCTCAAACAACCTGAGGATTGTCCCGATTCGGTCAATATTATGACCGTGCATATGTCCAAAGGATTGGAGTTTAAATATGTTTTTGTGGTGAATTTGGTGGAAGATAGATTTCCGACCAGGCGTAGAAGCGAAGGTATCGATATGCCCATACCTCTTTTGCACGAACAAATGCCGGAAGGGGATTATCACTTGCAAGAAGAAAGACGTCTGTTTTACGTGGCAGTGACTCGCGCCAAAGAAAAATTATATCTGCTTTCCGGTAAAGATTATGGCGGATCTCGCGAGAAAAAAATCAGTCGATTTTTGAACGAGCTGGGTTATACGGCGGATAAATATGAAAAAAAGAAAGATTCAAGCGCGTTGCCAAAATTGGAAAAAATAACGGAGAAAAAAGGTGAATTTGTTTATGACTTGCCAAAAAGTTTTTCTTTTTCACAAATCAGTTCTTATGAAGATTGTCCTTATCAATACAAATTAAAAAATATTTTACAATTGCAAACTAAAGGCGGTCCGCAATTTTCTTTTGGACAAAGCATGCACTCGACATTGCAAAAATTTTACGTGCGTATCAAAGAATTGAATGCCGTCAAACAAGAGAGTTTGTTCGGTTTGCCGGAAAAAATCAAGAAATCCGATGGAGGATTGAGAGTTCCGACTTTGGAAGAGTTGTTGAAAATGTATGAAGAGTCATTTATTGACGATTGGTACGGTAGCGCCAAACAACGCGAAGATTATTATTTGCGCGGCAAAGAAATTTTACGCGATTTTTATCGCATCAACGACGGTAAATGGACCGTACCCGCGTCTTTGGAACAAGGTTTTAAATATAAACTGGGAAAATATCTGCTTTCCGGACGAATCGACAGGATAGACGTGACGCCGGAAGGAAAATTGAAAATCGTGGATTATAAAACCGGAACACCGAAAGAAAAATTGGAAGCGGATGATAAAAATCAATTATTGATCTACCAGTTGGCGCTTTCTTCTTTGCCGGAATTTAAAAACTTGGGAGAAGTTGATTCTTTGACATATCTATATCTGTCGGATCAAAGCGAATTGACTTTTATCGGAACGGAAAAAGAATTGGAAAAAATAAAAGAAAAAATCACGGAAACGATAGAAGCCATAAATTCCGGAAATTTTGAAGCCACTCCGAGCAAGTTTACTTGCGCGCGTTGTGATTTTCGAGACATTTGCGAATTTAGAGAATAATATGAAATCACTTTTTTCCTTTTTGAAAGAAAAGATTCAAGATACGCCGGTGTTACGTAGCGCCAACGCTTCTTTGACCGTGGAAGAAGCCAACAAAATACTGGGTGAAATTTTCGGTCAAGAGGCCTTGGATTTTTTGCAAGCACGTTATATCAAAAATGATATCTTGCACATCTGGTGTCAAAGTCCGACTGTAGCCAGTGAAATTCGACTTAACGAAGCTGAAATTTTGGCTAAAATCAAAGAAAAAAATACTTCAGCCAAGATTATTAGGATAAAAACAATCGCTTAACTTGCCAAAAGCCCTTTTCTTCTGTTAAAATCAATTTACTATGAACTTAAAAGAATATCTATTTTCCATAGGTTTGGGTTCTTTGCTTTGCATTATGATTTGCATTTTGGTGGTAATGAATTTTGATCCGGAAATCAATGCCACCCTGCCTTTGGTTTTCTTTTATTCCAGTTTGTTTATGGGGATTTTCAGCGGCTTTTCTTTTTTTGCAATTTTGACAAAAAAAATAAGATATCACGAAGACGAAATAGTGTTTCGTCAGATAAAGAAAGTTTTTCGTCAAGCGTTCGTTTTTTCCTGTTTGATTTCCGGAATTTTATATTTGGCGCATGCGGACTTGCTCAATTGGTTGACGTTTTTGCTTATAATTTTCTTTTACTTAATTTTCGAGGGGGTAATTTTCAGCAAAGGGGAGATACAACAATAAAATATGTTTGATAAAATTTTCAATAAATTTAGAAAAGACATCGGTATAGATTTGGGTACGGCCAATACTTTGCTTTATCTCAAAGGACGCGGAATCGTTATTAACGAACCTTCGGTGGTTGCTGTTAATACAAAAACCGAACAAATTTTGGCTGTCGGCAACGAAGCCAAGGATATGATCGGAAAAACTCCACCGCATATTTTAACCACCAAGCCGTTGACCAACGGTATTATTTCCGATTTTGAAGTTACGGAAAAAATGATTACTTACTACATTGAAAAAATCAACGCTGGCAGCGTGGGTTTTGTCGCACGTCCGAAAGTGGTTATCGGCGCTCCGCTTGATTTGACCGAAGTGGAAAGAAAAGCGGTGAGTGACGCTGTTTTGAATTCCGGAGCTTCCAAAGTATTTATCGTAGAAGAGCCGATGCTGGCCGCTATCGGTTCGCGTATGCCGGTCAAAGATCCGGTTGGAAATTTTATTATTGATATAGGCGGAGGTACCACTGAAATTGCCGTGATTTCTTTGTCCGGTATAGTCAAAAGTAAATCCATCAAAATAGCCGGTGACGAATTCAACCAAAATATCATGCAATACGCTCGCGACAACTTCAATCTTTTGGTCGGTGAAAGACAAGCGGAAGAAATCAAAATTAAAATCGGTTCGGCGGTGGAATTGCCTGAACGCATGGAATTTCCCATGCGCGGTCGCGATATGATAACCGGTTTGCCAAAAGAAGTGGTTATTAATGATAAACAGGTTCGCGAGGCTTTATCTCGTTCCCTGAAAGCTATTATCGACGATATCAAAGCTACGGTGGAGATAACTCCGCCGGAACTTATCGCCGACATTCATGAACGCGGTATTTTATTAACCGGCGGAGGAGCTTTGCTTCGCGGTATAGATCAATTGATTTCTCGAGCCACTGAATTGCCGGTAAGAGCGGCTGACGACCCGCTCACGGCTGTAGTGCGAGGTTGCGGTATGCTGCTTGACGATGAAGAATTGTTGCAAAATGTGGCGGTTTTTCCGACCCAAGATAATATAGATTAAGGCCTTATGCGAAAAAGCAATTTGCAAAAAACAACCATTTTGATAGGGGGAATAATTTTATTCCTCGTTTTTTTTAATTATCTTGGCTGGTTTGACTTTGGTAAAAAAATGTTGCGTCAACTGTTTGTGCCGTTTATTCGTCAAAGCGGAGATTTTAGCGTTAAGATAAAAGACGATTACGAATTTTTTAAAAACCGTGAACAATTTTTTAACGCTTATCGCGCCGCTTTGTTGTCTTTGCAAAAGAAAGACGAAAACGAAGCAAAATTAAAATTACTGGAAGAAGAAAATGCGGAATTAAAAAAACAACTCGATTTTAAAGATAAAACTCATTATGATATTGTCTTGACCAAAGTTATCGGTAACAATCTCGAAGGCACGGAAAAGACTATTATTATCGATAGGGGAGAAAACGAGGGAATCAAAGTAGGTGATCCGGCAGTGGTTGACGAAGGGGTATTAGTCGGAAAAGTGGTAAAAACCGAAAAAGATATTTCCATTATCCGATTACTCAGTGATAATCAAAGTAAAGTGGCCTCCACTATTATCAATCGTGAAAAAAGTTTGGGTGTGGTGGAAGGCGGTTATGGTTTATCGGTAAAAATGAATTTTATTCCGCGAAACGAAGTGGTGCAAATAGGCGATTTGGTGGTTACTTCCGGATTGGAAGAAGACACACCGCGAGGTTTACTCATCGGTAAAGTGGCGGCCATAGAAAACGAGGCCTATCAACCTTTTCAACAAGCTATCTTGACTCCCAGCGCCGATTATAATCGTTTTGTTTATATCAGTATCATTTTAACTCAGTAATTATGTTTAAATTGCTACTGTCGATTTTGTTCAAGATCTCGCTGCTGGCCGGAATTTTTATCGCTCATATTTGGGCCAACAATGTTTTGCCTTATCCTTTCGAGCATATCAATTTGATATTCGCTTTTTTATTTATATACCTGCTCACCGAAGAAAATGTTCAGGCTTTGTGGTACGCTTTGATTTTGGGCTTGTTTTTGGAACTGTTTGTTTCCGCGTCGTTTGGCGTCACTATATTATCTTTATATTTTTGTATTTTATCGACTTCTTGGCTTCTGACTTATTTTTTAACCAATCGAAGTTTTTATATCGTTACCTTGGCCGCCGCCGTCGGCATGTTTATTTATCGAGTTTATTTTTTGGGACTAAATTCGTTGTTTAACTTTTTTTTCAAAAGAGATTTTTTGTATACTTCGCGCACTGCCGCCGATTACGCCTATGAGATGGCTTTAACCGCGCTTTTTGTCATGATCGTTTATCTACTATTATCACGTCTTATTCGAAAGTTAAATCCAAAGTATCTGGGAAAATATGAGTAAAGAGGTTTTTGAATTTTTTGACAAAAGTGAAGGCGACCTCAGCGGAAAATACCGCCAAACCTGGGTGGAGGAATCTTTCGGTTTTGAACGTCAAATCGGCAAACAAAAAATATTTTCCGCCACCAAAGATCATTTGGGGCCTTCATTAAACTCCAAAAAAATATTTTATTTTTTTCTGGCGATTGTTTTTGGTGTTTTATTATTAGCTTCCAGGGTTTTATTCTTGCAAGCCGTCAAAGGCGAAGAATATAGATCGTTGGCGGAAAATAATCGTGTGCGTATTCGACCGATTCCGGCGGAACGCGGTATTATCTATGATCGTTTTCAAACCCAATTGGTGCAAAATATTCCCAGTTTTTCTCTTTCCATAGTCCCTCAAGATTTTCCCAAAGATAAAAATTTGGCGAAAAAAATCATCGAACGAATTTCTTTCATGACCGGAGTCAAACAAGAAGAAATAGAACGTCTTTTGGAAAAATACGGTTCATACAGTTACGAATCTTTGGTTATAAAAGAAAATTTGGACTATGAAACGGCTCTTAAACTTTATATAGAAAATTCCGATTTACCGGGGATTTTGATTGAAAAAGGAACAAAACGACTTTATCTCAATCGTGATCCCAAAGAAAAAGAAGGAACTCTCAGTTTGTCGCATCTGCTGGGATATTTGGGTAAACTCAACGATGACGATCTTATGCGTTTGAAAGATAAAGGTTATTTAACAACCGATAATCTGGGAAAAACCGGTGTGGAAAAAACATACGAAGAAGTATTACGAGGAGTTTATGGAAAGAAAAAAGTGGAGGTGGATGCAGTTGGTAAAGAACAAAACGTCTTGGCCGAAGAACCGCCGACTCCTGGTAAAAATTTAGTTTTGGCTTTGGATGCCGAGGCCCAAGTAAAATTGGAAAAATTGTTAAGCGTTCAATTGAAAAAAATTGGAAAAACCAAAGGGTCGGCTATTGCCATGAACCCGCAAACCGGAGAGATTTTGGCCATGGTATCTTTGCCGTCTTTTGACAATAATGATTTTTCCGGGGGGATTTCCACGGAACGTTATCGTCAATATCTCTACGACAAAAACAAACCTTTGTTTAATCGCACTATAGGCGGGGCGTATCCTTCTGGTTCAACCGCTAAATTAGTGGTGGCAGCCGCGGCTTTGCAAGAACGCATTGTCTCTCGTACCACAGCTTTTCTTTCTACCGGCGGACTGGAAGTGGGGAATTGGTTTTTTAAAGATTGGCAAGCCGGAGGTCACGGTATTACCAATGTTGTCAAAGCTCTGGCGTGGTCGGTAAAT
>CAYWMO010000013.1:0-8574 GCA_964459625.1 uncultured Gammaproteobacteria bacterium
TGGATTTCGTGTTGAACGTAAGTGGGGTTGGGATTGTCATGGTTTACCTATTGAAAATATAGTGGAAAAAGATTTGAATCTTGGCGGTAGAAAAGATATTGAAGATTATGGTATAGATAAATTCAATGAAAATTGTCGTTCTTGCGTGATGACTTATGCCCAAGAATGGAAAAAGACCATTCGTCGAATGGGAAGATGGGTAGATATGGAAAATGACTACAAAACCATGGATAGAAATTTTATGGAAAGCGTTTGGTGGGTCTTTAAAAGTTTATGGGATAAAGAATTGATTTATAAAGGACACAAACCGATGCATATTTGTCCTCGTTGCAGCACCCCTTTGTCCAATTTTGAAGCTTCTCAAGGCTATAAGGACGTGAAAGATATTTCTGTAACAGTAAAATTTAAAATTAAAAATCCGGAAAAAATAGATTTGGATAAATTGACTGTATTGGCTTGGACAACCACGCCTTGGACGTTGCCAGGAAATGTTTTGTTGGCTTTGGGAGGGGAGATAAAATATGTTGTCGCCAAAGTTAATGAGGAAAATTACTTGGTAGCTAAAGATCGTTTAGAAGCGGTTTTCAAAGAAGAAAAATACGAAATTATTAAGGAATTGATAGGAGATAAATTGATAGGATTGGAATATGAACCTTTGTTTCCTTATTTTGCGGATACGGAAAACGCTTTTCGTATCGTGACCGCTTTGTTTGTTACCACGGTTGATGGCACTGGTATTGTGCATATAGCTCCGGCGTTTGGTGAAGATGATTTTAATGTCGGGCAAAAAGAAAAAATTCCCTTGGTTCAACATGTGGATATGACCGGGAGGTTTGTAGAAAAAGTGACGGATTTTGTCGGTATGGAAGTAAAACCGAAGGAAGATCCTCAAAAAACGGATGTGGAAATAATAAAATGGTTGGCCAAAGAAAATAAAATTTTTAGTAAAGAAAAAATAGAGCATAGTTATCCGCATTGCTGGCGTTGTGATACTCCGTTGCTTAACTATGCGACCGGTAGCTGGTTTGTAAAAGTTACAAGCATCAAAGAACAGATGTTAAAGAACAATAAACAGATAAATTGGGTTCCGGCACATTTTAAAGAAGGGCGTTTTGGAGATTGGTTGGAGGGGGCTCGCGATTGGGCTATTTCACGCAATCGTTTTTGGGGTACTCCTTTGCCGGTTTGGGAAAGCGAAGATGGTGCATATATTTGCGTCGGTTCGGTTAAAGAACTGGAAGAATTATCCGGACAAAAGATTGATGATTTACACAAACATGTTATAGATAAAGTGGTTATCAAAAAAGAAGGTAAAGAATACAAAAAGATTCCCGAAGTTTTGGATTGTTGGTTTGAGAGTGGTAGTATGCCTTATGCACAAATGCACTATCCTTTTGAAAATAAAGAAAAATTTGAAAAATCTTTTCCGGCCGAGTTTATAGCCGAAGGTCAAGATCAAACTCGTGGTTGGTTTTACACTTTACACATTTTAGCTACAGCTTTAACGACAGGAGACAAACCGATTATTCCGACAAAGACAAGTGTGCCGGCATTCAAAAATGTGGTGGTAAACGGAATAGTTTTGGCCGAAGACGGAAAAAAAATGAGTAAGAGATTGAAAAATTATCCCGAGCCGGATATTTTATTGCAAAAATACGGCGCTGATGCCGTGCGTTTTTATTTGGCCTCTTCTCCTGTTACCGAAGCGGAATCTCTTAATTTTAGCGAGGAAGGCGTCCGTGAAGTTTATGGAAAATTGATAAATACTTTGTGGAATGTTTATGAATTTTACGAAATGTTTGCGGAAGGGAAAAAACCGGAAGAAGTGAAAATAAAAAATGTTTTGGATAAATGGATAATTGCCAAACTCAATCTTTTGATAAAGGAAGTTACGGGAAATATGAACGCTTATCGTTTACCTCAAGCCAGTCGTCCTGTTTTGGATTTTGTTACGGAATTGTCTCAATGGTACGTTAGACGTTCAAGAGACAGGTTTAAAGGAAGCGATGAAAACGATAAAAAATCCGCTCTTTGGACGACTTATCAAGTGTTGTTTACTTTATCCAAAGTAATGGCTCCGACCACTCCGTTTATCGCGGAAAAAATATATTTTGCGCTTGGAGGCAAATTGGAAAGTGTGCATTTGGAAGATTGGCCGGAAGAAGAAAAAATCGATGAAGAAATTTTAAAAGAAATGGAAAGAGTGCGTCAAGCGGTGGAATTAGGATTATCTTTGCGCGCGGAAAAAGGATTAAAAGTTCGTCAACCGCTGTCGCAGGTCGTTATCAATGAAGATTTGAACAAAGATTTGTTGAATGTTATAGCCGAAGAATTGAATGTTAGAGAAGTTGTTTTTGACAAAAAATTCGATTATGAAGAAAATGTCAAAGAAAATGGCAGTTTGAAAGTTTGGCTAGACACCAACATTACAGAAGAATTGAAAAAAGAAGGTGCTGTCCGTGAAATTATTCGTACTATCAATCAGATGCGTAAAGACCAAAAATTGACGGTTAATGATAAGATTTTGATAATTTTTGACACAAATAGCGAAAACTTGTCTAGGTTAATGTCGGAAAATGCTGACAAAATTAAACAAGGTGTTTTAGCTGAAAAGATAGAACAAAGAAGTGTGTTAAGTAAAGAATTAGATATTAACGGAGAAAAAATACAGTTGGCCGTGGAAAAAATATAAACATTTTTATAGTTGAGTAAAAGTTCGCTTTGGTGTAAAATATAACCGGGGCGAATTTTTTTATTTTTTAAATAATTAATATATGAAATATTCCACGCAAATTTTATTGTTTATTTTCTTTTTGGTTGTCGGTTTTACCGGATATCTCACTTATCAGATTTTTATGAACGAGCAGGACATTGTGCAAAGTAACATTGTTTTTAGTATAAACAACACGGCGCTCAATCGAACTTCTTCCATCAAACTCCCGATTGCGAATTTTGCCGTTTTGAGCGATGAAGATATCATGAACATAGTAAACGATAAAATTTTAAAACCGTCTGTTTTGTTGGAAAAAATTTATTTGGCCGAAGTCAGTGCGAATAAAGGCAACCCGGCTTTGATGGGTTGGTCCAGTTGGAACGGTTGGAACGGATTGTTGGCCAAAGTTTTTGGCTTATACATGGATTGGTTAGGAAAAGATGCTAAGATGCAAAAATTATCCGGACAAACCATCACTGACTTTGCCCCTTATTATGATGCTAAAAAATGCGATTTGAAAAAAGTCACCTTCGGCTACGCTCCGCGTTTGGCCAAAAAGTTGAATTCTCCGCACCTTGGTATTACCGACGGCTATAGAATAATGTTCGGCGATGAAAATTATGTAAAAACTTTTGCTAATGCAAAAAAACTCACAGCGTTAAGCGATGG
Source organism: uncultured Gammaproteobacteria bacterium (assembly GCA_964459625.1). GTDB lineage: Bacteria > Patescibacteriota > Patescibacteriia > Magasanikbacterales > GWA2-37-8 > JAKLGL01. The sequence continues at coordinate 3,383 of CAYWMO010000013.1, forward strand.
AGAAGTTTATTGGATGGCTCATGAATTGAAACATTGCGAACAATATGCAGGTAATAGAGACAAATACGCGGTTCGCTGGTTCAATGAATTATTTGATTATGCGTCTGCGGGTTTTGTTTCCGATTTTTGGAAAGCTTTGAAAAAATCCATTTGGACTTTGGATTTTGATCCGGTTATCGCCGTGTTGACCCCGGAAAACCTGGCCAAATATGACGATAATATGCCACTTGAAAAAGAGGCTTATGAAAAAGGGATGAAAGTGGTCGGGGAAGTAAGTAAAATTCGCGCTCAAGAACAGACAAAAATCGAATTTAAACCAGTTTTGATTGACACAACCACTATTCAGCTTATTACTCCGGTCAAAGTAAGTCCATAAATAATAAATTTTTAAAACCGCCCCAAAAGCAAAGGGGCGGTTTTAATTATTGACAAAAGTCCAATATTTGTTTAAAATAAGCAAATATTTTGTATGAATTGGAAAGAAATAAAAGACAACCCAAAGGTTAAAGAGAATTATAACAAAAGAATACTGATTTTGAAAATAGTCAGAGAATTTTTTTGGTCGCTCGGTTTTGTTGAAACCCAAACGCCTTTAGCGGTTAAAACCGCTTCGCAAGAACCGTATTTGGATCCTGTTGGTATTAAATATATTCATCCTGCCGGTCAAGAGTATCCATTTTATTTACACACCTCTCCGGAATATGCTTTGAAAAAGTTGCTTTGCGCTGGTTATGAAAAAATATTTGAAATTTGTCCTTGTTTTCGCAACAAAGAAGACTTTGGCGGAACACACAATCCTGAATTTACTATGATCGAGTGGTATCGCTCGCCTGGAAAATTAATGGATATCATGGACGATTTGGAAGCTTTATTTAAAAACATCGGGCAGGCCTTAAATCAGGATTTTGTTAGCAGAGATGAAAAAAAAATTCCGATAAATATTGCTTGGGATAGAATGCAAATGAAAGAAGTTTGGAAAAAGTATCTGGGAGTTAGCTTGGACGATTATTTGATTTTAGAAAAAATGATTGTTTTGGCAAAAGAAAAAGGATATCAGATTGGAGAAAAAGAAAAATACGAAGATTTGTTTTATAAAATTTTTTTGAATGAGATAGAACCAAAACTGGGCTGGGAGAAGCCGGTTATTATTTATGATTATCCGGCACAAATGACTTCGTTGTCCGAGCTTTGTGAAGACAAAAACTATGCTCAACGCTTCGAGTGTTATATTGGAGGGGTAGAACTTTGCAATGCCTTTGGCGAATTGATTGATGCACAAAAACAACGAGAAAATTTGGAAAAAGATAGAAATTTGAGACAGGAACTCGGAAAAGAAGTGTATCCTATAGATAAAGAATTTATTGAAGCGCTACAAAGCGGAATGAAACCAGCCGGAGGAATAGCTCTAGGATTGGATAGATTGATAATGTTATTTACCGGTGTTAACGATATAAATGAAATTATTTTTATGCCTGCTAAAGACCAAGTGGAAAATATATGAAAAAAATAGGCAATGATCCGTTTTTAGAAAGTCAACATATGCCGATATCAAAATTGATTTGCCGATATGAAAATCGTGTGTTGATTTTGGTAAATAATATTTGTTTTCGAGAGTGTATTTTTTGTATGCGTAAAAGAGAAATGGAAAAACCGAAATTTATGATACAAGACCGAGAGATCATGGAAATTAAAAGATATTTGGTAAAAAATAAAGAAATAAAAGAAGTGATTTTTTCCGGCGGAGATCCTCTGAGTACGCCAAAAATTTTGAAAAAATGTTTGAAAGAATTAGGAAATTTACCACAAATAAAAATAGTTCGTATTGGTACCAGGTTGCCTGTAATTTGTCCAAAAGCCGTTAATATGGAATTGGTAAAAATTTTAAAAACGATAAAAAATAAACCGATTTATTTGATGTTACACATCAATCATTTTGAAGAATTGACCAAAAAAGCGGTTAAAGCAATAAAAAAATTACAATCAGGAGTAACAATGATTTTGAGCCAAACGGTTTTTTTGAAAGGTATAAACGACAGTGTGGAAATTTTACAAAATTTGTTTGAGCGTTTGGTTGAAAACGGGGTTAAACCTTATTATCTTTTCCATTGTGATCCGGTCGCTAATGCCAGACCTTTTGAAGTCGATTTGAAAAAAGAAATAAAAATTTATAGCGAATTGCGAAAAAAATTATCCGGTTTGGCATTTCCGATTTTTACCATAGAAGCGGAAAAAAGTTTAGGTAAAATTCCGGTACCGACTGACTTTTGGAAATTTGATAAAAGTACTTTTAAGGATTTTCTTGATAAAAAGTTTAAAATTTAACGATGTTTACCTGAGTAAATAAAAAAAGCGTCCTTTCGGACGCTTGATAAGTATTTGAGAAAGATTATTCTTCTTCCTCCTTCTCCTTCTCTTTTTTGGAAAATTCATTTTTTTCACTCGCCGGCCTTATCGGCGAGACCGGTCCGGAAACTCTCTTGGTGGTTTTACGCATTCCCGGAAATCTTTTTGTAGGAATTCCGTAATGTTTTGTTTTTTTGTTGTCATCTCCCATAGCTTCCCCCCCCCTGTAATTTTGTTAAATGAACGATAAATTAAGATAATACAAATTTGTGTTTTTGTCAAGGGTTTTAATTGACTTTTTGGCTTTAAAAAGTTAAAATTTAGATACTTAGCATATAATACTTTATTTGATATGACTATAGAACAAATATTTGATTTAGCCGTAAAAATGGGTATTTCTGCCGATCCTCGCGGAGAAAAAGGGGTAAAAAGATACTTGGCTCATGTAAAAAAGGATTTTACAGAGATGAAACAGGAAGAAAAAAAGTATTTTGACGAAGAAGCCCTGGTTAATCCTTATGATGATTGCCGGATTCATGTTGGTGATAAAAAAACGCCGATTAAGAGGGTTTTAGCCGGTATTGATATAAGTTCGGCGGAGCTTTTGTTGGCTTCGCAATTGAACGAACGTGGCAAACCTATTGATTTGGTGATTTCTCATCACCCGCTAGGTAAAGGCTTTGCTGATTTACACGGGGTGATGGATATGGCGGTAGAAGTTTATGAACAACTTGGTATTCCGGTTCATTTGGCGGAAAAAGTTATGGAAGAAAGAATCAAAGAAGTTTCTCGCAGTGTTCATCCTGCTAATCATTACAAAGAAGTAGACATGGCGAAATTGTTGAAAGTAAACTTGATGAATACCCACACTGTAACCGATAATTTGGTTAATAAATATTTGATTGATTTTTTGAAAAAGAAGAATCCGGAAACTATCGGAGAAATGATGAAATGTTTGTTGGAAATTCCGGAATATGCCGAAGCCAAGAAACGTGGCTTTGGTCCAAAGATTTTTGCGGGCAGTCCAAAACATCGTGTTGGAAAATTCTTGATGGAAATGACCGGTGGAACAAATCCTTCCAGTAAAGTTTATGAAATTTTGAGTAAAGCGGGGATTAGCACGATTGTTGGAATGCATATGAAAGATGATGCAGTGGGTAAAATAAATGAATTTCACATGAATGTGGTAATTGCCGGACATATATCTTCGGATTCTTTGGGAATGAATTTATTTTTGGATGAATTGGAAAAACAAGGGGTGGAGGTGCTGACTTGTGGAGGGCTTATCCGCGTTAATCGCAATAAGAAAAATAAATAAAAATATGATTTCCTTAATAAAAGGTAAAATTACAGAAAATAATGGCGAGCAAATAACCGTCTTGACTTCCGGCGGTGTGGGTTATGAAATTTTGGTTAATACAAACGGAGCTAGTTATTTTAAAATCGGGGCGGAAATGGAAGTTTTGACTTATTTGTCAGTTAGAGAAAATTCAATGGAACTTTTTGGTTTTAAAAGTAAAGAAGAAAGAAGCTTGTTTGAAAAATTGTTATTGGTTTCCGGAATCGGACCAAAAACCGCTTTACGCATTTTGTCACTGGGGAGTGTAGAAGAAATAAGTTCGGCCATTTCTCGAAGTGACGTAACTTATTTGACCAAAGTTTCGGGTATGGGTAAAAAAACCGCGGAAAGATTGGTTGTAGAGCTCAAAAATAAACTTGGCGCCGGCAATGATGTTGTTTCAAACGGAGAATATGGCGGAGAAATAGGAGATGTGATAGAAGGTTTGATGACTTTGGGGTACAGTGGAACGCAAGCCAGGGATACAGTACAAAAATTGCAAGCTAACGGCAAAACAAGCGAACAATTGATGAAGGAAGCGTTGAAGATGCTTGGCAAAAGATAAAATTAAATTGTAAGTTTAAAAAACTGCCGTTGTCGGCAGTTTTTTAAACGAGTGTTTTTTTGGAATGATAAACTCTGACGGTTTTTACTCGGTCGGCTATTTCTTGGATTTCTCTATCTTTATCGGGATAAAGTTCTTTGAAAGGAGTTAACTTACCGTTGATTTCTATAAGAGTATCTGTGGCTGTTTTAAAGCCTTTTGTTTTATTTATGATATTACAAATAAAACGTCCTTGTCTTTCTATTTCGGCCGTGGCCTTTTCTGCAGAGATAATATCCGGAAAAATATCAACACGAACATCTTTTTCTTTTATGGTTTCACGAATGGATTTTATGGCGTCTGGATAAATATCTTTGTTACCGAGAGCTTCACAAAGAACTTTTTCAAAATAATCGTCAGATTGGTTAAGTAAATTTTCTACTGATAATTTAGAATCTCCGGAATCCATAATTTTTTTCAAAACAGGATGGATAACCGCTGCTTCCGCCATTTGGGAATAAGGATTTAAATAAATAAAATTATGCATTAATGCGCGGATTTTCAACACATTGTTTAACTTGTCAGGATTAGTGCAGTACAAACCGTTTGTTTCATCTAATCGAAGGTCAAACATAATATCGTAGATATTTGGGTCTTCACGGACAAGAGAAAGTATTTCTTTACCTTCAGGAGTTAGATACAAACCCCTTTCTAAAACAGGCATTACTTGTTGAGTGTCGCGAGCTGTATAAGAAAATTTATCTACCAAGTCTAATAGTTTTCCAAAAGGACCTTGGTTAAAAATTATAGCTTGGATGTCTTTTTCGTCATTTTTTGTGAGATTATGTTTTTCAAGAAGTTTTTGCATTTCCGGATTTTGTAATATGGTAGAAACCAAAGTTTCCTCATCTAGTTTTTCAGGAGATATTTTTTTGGTTGCATCTCCTCCAGCCACGGTTGCACTAT
>CAYWMO010000014.1:0-8564 GCA_964459625.1 uncultured Gammaproteobacteria bacterium
ATTATTTTTGAGAAGCGATTTGTGCATATTTTTCTGCAGCGGCCCATTGGGCGATTTTATCCGGTTCGACAAATCTGTTGGTATAATCCTGGTTACCCAAAGTGACAATTATGTATTGTTTTTTATCTTTGGAATTTATGTAAGTATCAAGAGCTTTTTTGGTCACAGAACCGTAATAGGCGGTATTACTCGGATGATTAAAGAATCCGGCTTTGCGTAATAAGATTTGTAAATCTTTGACCTTGGAGTTGGTTTGGCCGTAAATGAGTTTGTCGGCCAAAGCGATTATCGGATCGTCGGTGTCAACTTTTTCAATAAGCATTATAAGCGTAGCTCCGGCTTCGTTTGTATAACCGGTTTTACTGGCCAAAATTTTATAATTGTTCAATTTGGAATCCAAAAGTTTGTTAGTGTTGTTTAATGTGAAAGATTGAACAGTTTTACCGGAAGTTTTAGAGAATTTGTATGTTTTTAAACTCAAAGCGTCTTTGATCTCTTTTTTATCCAAGACCTTGGTAAAAATTTTCAAAAGATCTCTAGCGGTAGAAACGTTTTTTTCACTCAATCCGGAAGTGTCAAAAATTGTAGTATTGTCGGCTCCCCAATTTTGCAAACGTTCGTTTATGTTTTTTATAAAAACATTTTCGGAGACACCGCTATTTTGAGCGATTATACGAGAAGCATTATTGGCTGAACCTACGAGCATGCCGTAAAATAAATCTTTATTTTTTATTTTGTCGCCGTTAACGAGTTTAAGCGGGTTGCCTTCCGCAGTTTGGTTTTTGCTGTTGTAAACGGAAGTTTTGGTCAGATTGAAATCCGTAGCTACAGCTTCGTAAGCGGTGATCATTTTTGTCAGAGAAGCTATGGGTTTTTGAATGTCGATATTTTTTCCGGAAATTATGCGACCGCTAGGATATTCCGCCACCAGATAAGCTGGTAGTTTGCTTTTGTAGAGATCTTCCACCGGAACTTCGCTGTCACCCAAAAATTTGTTTTGCGAAGAAGCCAAACTATTATTAATATAAAGAGGTTCTCCTTCGGCCATAGCCAAAAGGGTGGAAAGTTCTACGGTTATTAAATTTTTACTGTTGTAGCCCATGGCGGCAAAAGTTTCCTCATCACTGATTTTTCTTTTTTTGTTTTTATCCACTACATATAGAGTTTTACCGTCTTTCATTTTAAGCAAAGTTCCGTCGGTAAAAGTGATGAGTTTATCCGAAATCGGATAAGCAGAAATCTCTTTTTTCTTTTTGACTTCAATATCGAGTCCGGGGAAATTGGTTTTGGCAACTTCGGCCGAAAGAAGAGGGGATAGAATTCCGTCTCTAAATAAAAAGTGAGCATTTTGCGCGTCGGTGATTTTATAAATTACACCCTGCGGATTAACAGTTGCGGCAGTTATAGTTTGGCCTATCTCATAGCCGGCAAAATCCGAATCTTTCGCTTCAATTATTTCTTGAGGATTATAACCCAATTTTTTTACCGTTTGTTCGTCGAAAAAAGGACGCAAAGTATCATAATCCAAAAGATAATAACCGGATTCGGTTTTTAAAACGGAATAGTTGGGGTAGGAAATTGGAGTGCCTTCAGGATAATTGCCCAAATCTACGTCGGAAATAGCGACCGCTAAGTTTGGATCGGTTCTGGAAATCAATATATTTTTGTTTTTAAATAATCTTTTTTTGCCGTCTGCTACCAAATAATATTGTGAAGAAGAAGCGGACAACAAAATAGTTCCGTTGGGATAAACACCGGCAAACCAGGTGTTCCAAATACGCCAAAAATTTTTATTCCCATGCAAATGAGGAGTATAAGTGTAGAGAAAAGCGGTTGCCCAACTCAAAGGAGTAACTTGTTGATTGTCTATAAAAACCGGAGAATTTATTTTTTTGACAATGCCATTGTTGGTATTTTCATAATACCACCTTATGATTCCGGCTGCATTGTCTACCTGATTGGCAAAACCTTTATGTTTTTGAATTTTTGGATCGTTCATACTGCAAGAATCGCAAACCGCATATCCTGTAGCCCAATCGAGTTGTTTTTGAGAAGGGGAATCGTCGGTTATTAAACTTTGCTCTTTTTGCAAAGTCACCAAGAGAAATTTCGGATTTATTTTATTTCGTTGAGCCGCTTCATAAATTATTTGCGCCGCCGATTTGTAGGCGTTATCTATATCCAAAGCCGAATAGTTTGTCAGATAACTTCCTTTGGCTTCCAAAAATTTCTGAATTTCTGCCACACCCATGGCCGAACACATCTGCATTTCTTCATCGGTAATGATGAGGTTGGGATTAAAATCGGTTTGACAAAAAGAAATTCCCGGTAAAAAAAGACCGAAAACGTAAGTAAAAAAGACTATAACGCGTAATAGTTTCATAATTGAAATATTGAATTTTTCTTTGGTTGTATTTTAACATTTTTTCAAATATAAAACAACCCCTTTTTCAGAGGTTGTTTTATATATTATTTTATCGCAATTTCGTTTTTATTGAGAGATATTTTGACTTTCTGTCCTTCTTTGATTTTCCCTTCGATAATCATCAGAGAAAGTTTGTCCAGAAGTTCGTTTTGTATCACTCTTTTGAGCGGTCTGGCGCCGTAATTTGCATCATATCCTTTTTCCGCCAAATGTTTTTTGATTTTATCGTCAAAAGAAAGATAAATTTTCTTTTCCGCCAAACGTTTTTCCACTTTGTAAAGTTGCAGTTCGACTATTTTTTCTATATCTTGTTCACCTAAAGAATGAAAAATTATAGTTTCGTCGATACGGTTGAGAAATTCCGGCTTGAAATGATCACGCAAAGATTCTGTTATTTTTTCTTTGATTTTGTTTTCTTCATTTTGTTTATCTTTGTTTTTGGAAGTAAAACCAAATTCGCTGTTTTTTCGCAAATTCAAAATTGATTCGCTGCCGATATTACTAGTCATGATTATCACCGTATTTTTGAAATTAACAACTCTTCCTTTGGCATCGGTAATTCTGCCATCATCAAGAATTTGTAACATTATATTAAAAACATCGGCGTGAGCTTTTTCCACTTCGTCAAATAAAATAACACTGTATGGTCGGCGACGAATGATCTCGGTCAATTGACCGCCTTCTTCATAACCGATATATCCCGGCGGAGAGCCGATTATCTTGCTGACACTATGTTTTTCCATATATTCGCTCATATCCACGCGAACCAGTGCATCTCCCGTATCAAACATAAATTGCGCCAAAGTTTTAGCTAATTCTGTTTTACCAACGCCGGTCGGGCCCAAAAATATGAAAGAACCTATCGGTCGGTTGGGTTCGGAAATTCCGGCGCGGGAGCGTCGAATAGCGCGTGAAACCGCGGAAATAGCCTCATCTTGTCCGATAACGGTTTTTTTCAATTCATTTTCCATGTGAGCCAGTTTTTCTGTATCGCTTTGTAACATTTTGGTTACCGGAATTCCGGTCCATCTCGCCACTACTGCGGCAATATCGTTTTCCGTAATTTCTTCTTTGAGAATTCCGCGATTTTTTTGCAATTCGCGCAGATTTTTTTCACTGTTTTTGATTTCACTATCCAACTCCGGAATTTTACCATAACGAAGTTCGGCCACTTTTTGCAGATCTCCTTTGCGCTCCTCGATATCTGCTTGTTGTTTGGTCTTGTCTATTTCTTTTTTTAAGTTATGAATTTTTTCAATAGCTTCTTTTTCGTTTTTCCATTTAGCTTCCAATTCAACGGCTTTTTCTTTTAATTCGGCTAGTTCCTTTTCTAATTTTTTAAGTTGTTCTTTGGTGTCATCATTTTGTTCACCGGCTAAAGCGCGTTTTTCTATTTCCAATTTCATTATCTGGCGTTTGAAACGATCCAATTCTTCGGGCATGGATTCTACTTCCAGACGCAAAGCCGAAGCGGCTTCGTCCACCAGATCAATGGCTTTATCCGGTAAAAAACGATCAGAAATATAACGTTCTGAAAGTTTTACGGCTGAAACTATGGCTGAGTCGGTTATTTTTACACCGTGATGAACTTCGTATTTTTCTTTGATACCACGCAAAATAGCAATAGCATCTTCTTCGTTTGGCTCATTGACCGTCACAGGTTGAAAACGTCGTTCCAACGCAGCATCTTTTTCTATGTATTTTTGATATTCTTTGAGAGTGGTTGCACCAATAGCGCGAAGTTCGCCGCGAGCGAGCATTGGTTTGAGCATATTAGCCGCGTCAATTGAACCTTCGGAAGAACCAGCTCCGACAATGGTGTGAAGTTCGTCGATAAATAAAATGATTTTTCCGTTTGCAGCGTTTACTTCTTTGAGTACGGCTTTAAGACGATCTTCAAATTCGCCTCTGAATTTTGAACCCGCGACCAAAGACGAAATATCCAAGGTTATCAACTCTTTGTTTTTGAGCGATTCAGGTACGTCATTGTTGACTATTCGTTGAGCCAAACCTTCGGCAATAGCGGTTTTTCCGGTTCCGGGTTCGCCAATAAGCACAGGATTATTTTTTGTGCGACGAGTGAGAATTTGCATCACACGACGGATTTCATCATCGCGTCCTATAACCGGATCTATTTTTTCTTTGCGTGCTAATTCGGTTAAATTTTTTCCGTATTTTTTCAAAGCGTCATATTTGCTTTCCGGCTCGGGAGAATCCACTTTTTGATTTCCGCGTATGGAAGCCAATATTTTTAAAGTTTCATCATAACCGATTTTAAAAGAATTAAAAATTTCGCTAATAGGATTTTTACCGGAAAGAACAGAAAGAAAAAGGTGCTCCACGCTTATATAATCGTCTCCCATTTTTTTGGCTATTTCTCCGGAGTTTTGCAAAATAAAAACCGTAGACGGTGAAAGCACTAATTGTCCGTTATTAAGAAAGGGAGAAGAGCCGGGGGTTTTTGATAATTTGTTTGTCAATTTTTCCATTTCCGAGTGTATCTGAGATATAGAAGTGTTCATTTTTCGCAAAATTGAAGCGGTTACACCTTCTTCATCTTGAAGCATGGCCAATATCAAATGAGGCGGTTCTACTTGTCCCTGACCGTTTTGTGCAGCTATTTGTGCTGATAGCTGAATAATTTCTTGAGATTTATTGGTAAAATTATTTGGAAACATATATAAAAAACTAAGAAGTTTTAAAGTTGTATTATCACTCTAAAGTAGAGAGTGATAATATTGTAACACGGATAAAAAATTTGTCAAATTCCTTGATTTGTTTGATTTTTTTAGTTTTTTCAGGTAAAATTAGGTATACAATTATTTAAGTTTCCATATTATTTATGTCAGAACCTGTTTTGGAAGAAAAAAATGATAAATTAGACTTTGATTTAGTCAAAAAAACCTTGAAACTTTTTGCCTCATTTTACAAAAAAAGATGGCAATTTTTGATTTTTTTGTCGATTTTTCTCTTTGCCGGACAGATTTTGGACATTATTGTGCCGGTTTATTATAAAAAAATAGTTGATTTTTTAGCTATTAGTGACTTCAGCTTGGCGATAAAAGCTTTGCTGGTTATTTTCATATTGAAAACAACCTCTTTTATTTTGGGCCGGCTGTATTATTTTACCTATAGCTATTTTGAAACATACGGTGAAAAAGACATTCAGCAGTTTTGTACTATCAGGATGCTTGATCATTCTTTTTCTTTTTTCAACGACCAGTTTATCGGTTCAATGGTCCGAAAAATAAATAAATTTGTCAGCGCTTTTTTTACTTTGCACGACATTGTTTTTTTTGAAGTGAGTAACCTTATTATTGGTACGGGAGGTATTTGTATTGTTTTATATGGTCGCAACCCTATGCTGGCCTATGGTGTTTTGATTTGGTTGATTTTCTTCATCATACTAAATTTGCTAGTCCTAAAAGGAAAAATGAAAATTGATATTGAGAGTAATAAAGAAAGCAACAAAGCTTCCGGTTATGCGGCTGATGTTTTTACCAATTATTCCAATGTAAAGCTTTTCAACAAAACTCAAGAAGAAGTCAAAAGTTTAGAAAAAAAGCTCGAAGTTATTCGCTTGTTGAATCTAAAAAGTTGGCGTTACGGTATTTTGGTTTTTGCCGTACAAGGTTTGTTGTTTATTATTTTGGAAGTGGGAATTAATTATCTGGCCATTAAGTTTTTTCAAAAAGGCATGTTGACTATAGGCGATTTTGTAATGATTCAATCCTATGTGGTGATGATTATGATGAATGTTTGGGGTATCGGGCGTTCCGTACAAAGACTTTATGAATCCATGGCCGACGCCACTGAAATGACGGCTATAATCATGAAAGACGTTGAGGTAGTAGATCTTCCCGATGCCAAAAAACTCAAAGTTGACCGAGGTGAAATCGTTTTTGATAAAGTCACCTTCGGATATAAAGAAAACGGCGGAATTTTTGAGAACTTTTCTTTGAAGGTGAAAGACAATGAAAAATTGGCGTTGGTCGGCCCCTCTGGTTCCGGAAAATCTACGGTTATAAAATTGCTTTTGCGCATGTATAATTTGCGTTCGGGCAAAATAAAAATAGACAATCAAGATATTTCCAAAATAACCAAAGAAAGTTTGTGGCAAAATATAGCTTTTGTTCCGCAAGACCCGGCCTTATTTCACCGTTCTCTTTTTGAAAATATTGCTTATGGCAAAAAAGACGCTACTAAAGAAGAAGTTTGCGAAGCGGCCAAAAAAGCTTATGCTCATGAATTTATCAGCAAATTGAAAAACGGGTATGATACCGAGGTTGGCGAGCGCGGTATTAAACTAAGCGGCGGAGAAAGACAACGTGTGGCTATTGCGCGAGCGATTTTGAAAAACGCGCCAATCTTGATAATGGATGAAGCCACTTCTTCGCTTGATTCCGAATCTGAACAATTAATCCAAAAAGCTTTGGAAAATTTGATGAAAGAAAAAACCGTAATTATTATTGCTCACCGTCTTTCTACGATTGCAAAAATGGACAGAGTAGTAGTGATGGAAAATGGTAAAATTATTGAAGAAGGAAAACATGGTGAATTGATTAAAAAAGACGGTTTATATGCCAAGCTTTGGCATATACAAGCCGGAGGTTTTGTGGTTTAAATATGATAAAAATCAATACACAACTTACAGAGCCTATTTACAACGACAACGAAAAGAAACAATTATTGCAATGGGCTCGCGTCGGCATAGAAACTTTCCTTAAGGACGGTTGGATTATTCAAACCATGACTAATAATCAAATTCTCAAACGCAAAGTCGGAGTTTTTGTGACTTTATGGAAAGAAGGTTTATTGAGGGGTTGTGTAGGTGTGTTGCAAACAGATAAACCTTTAAATGAATCAGTGGTAGAAATGGCGATTGAATCAGCTACTAAAGATTTGCGTTTTTCTCCATTAACTTTGGAAGAATTAGAAAAAATAAAAATTGAAATTTCGGTTTTGTCTCCTTTACAAAAAATAAAAAGCATTAAGGAAATAGAATTGGATAAACATGGCGTCATGATAGTACAAGGTAAAAAAAGAGGAGTATTTTTGCCGGAAGTGGCAAAAAAAGAAAGCTGGAATTTGGGAACTTTGCTTGAAGCGCTTTGTGTGGAAAAAGCCGGCTTACCGGCCAACGCTTGGATGGAAAAAAACAGCCAATTGTATATTTTTACCACCGTGACTTTTTGCGAATCATAATATTAGTTTATCGGTATATGGATTTTTGCAATATTAAAATAAACAATTTAAATTTGGTTCAAGCCAAGGAAAAAATTATAAATTTCCTTGATTCTTCGGGACAATATAAAATTTTTACTCCAAATCCGGAATTTGTAGTTGAAGCACAAAAAGATATTTTGTTCAGAGAAACATTAAATGACGGAGATTTGAACATTTGCGACGGGTTCGGTTTGCGTTTGTTTTCCGGCTGTCCGCGTATACCGGGAGCGGATTTTATGTTGGAAATATGCAAAATAGCGGCACAAAATAATATCGGGGTTTATTTACTCGGTTCGGGTGTTGAAGAAGTCGTAAATAAAACAGCACAAAATTTACAAACACAAGTCAGTGGATTAAAAATTTACGGTTACAACAAAGGGTTGAAAATAGATCCGGCATTTTCTTATAATCAAACAGAAAATGATTTAATAATCGAGAAAATCAATGATTCAGGTGCAAAAATATTGTTTGTCGCTTTTGGTATGAACAAGCAAGAACGCTGGATAAGTGAAAATTTATCTAAAATGTCAAATATCAAGATTGCTATGGGGGTAGGAGGATCGTTTGATTATTTTTCCGGGATTGTTCGTCGTGCCCCTTGTTTTTTGCGTAAAATTGGTTTAGAATGGCTGTATCGTTTGATTAAACAACCAAGACGCATCCGAAGAATTTGGAATGCTACCGTGGTGTTTATATATATTGTTATAAAAAATAAATTTATAAAATAATTATGATTAAAACCAGATTTGCCCCCAGTCCGACAGGGTATTTGCATGTAGGCGGTTTGCGAACAGCGCTTTATTCTTACCTTTTTGCCAAGAAAAACGGCGGAAATTTTATTTTACGTATTGAAGACACAGATAGAGAAAGATATGTTGCGGACGGAATAGAAAATATTCTTAAATCTCTGAAT